>DVIU01000150.1 GCA_018711035.1 Candidatus Scatousia excrementigallinarum | reverse complement strand
TAAAATTCGTGCGATGGGTATTGTTGATGCACCTGTCGGTGCTTCTGTTCAAGAAGTTATTTCAGGTCGTGGGCCTGAAGGTACAATCAATTTCAATACTTCATCTGAGCGTATAATTCTTTGTTATCCGCACTTAAAGGTATATGATGCAACTTCTGATTCCATAAAATTACAACCGTATTCTCAAAGGTTAGCCGGTGTAATTGCGTCAAAAGATGTTGAGAAGGGTTACCATTGGTCTCCTTCAAATACTGAAATTCAAGGAATTGTCGGAGTTGAACGGCAATTAACTTCAATGATTAATGACCCGACATCTGAAGTTAACGCTTTGAATGAATGCGGTGTTGTAACTGTATTCAATTCTTACGGCTCAGGTTTCAGAACATGGGGCAACAGGTCTGCTGCTTATCCGAGTTCAACAAATCCGACCAACTTTATAAACGTCAGAAGAACCGCAGATATTATTCACGAATCGGTTGAATATTCAATGCTGCAATTCATGGATTACCCGATTGATAACGGCTTAATTGATTCAATCTGCGAAACTGTAAATCAGTTTATCAGAACCTTAATCGGTCGTGGTGCATTGATTGACGGTAAATGTACATTCAATCAGGATAAAAACCCTGCAACGGAAATCGCAAACGGACATTTAACGTTTGACATTGAATTTATGCCTCCGACTCCGGCTGAAAGAATTACGTTTGAATCGTTCATCAATATTGAACTGTTGAAATCTCTGGGCGGTTCATAATGTATGCAATTGTCAATGACAGAGGAGTTTTAGAGGTTCACACCGATTGTGCGGATATTTGCTTTAACTGCAAAAACATCTATAAATGTCCCTTAATCCAAGCCATCAGCAAGGAGTATGTCATTATGCACTATTCGGATGTGGAGATTAGGGATTGCGGTCTTTTCAAAAAGTCTTAGGGAGTTTATATGTCTAAAATTGAAATAAACAAATTAACCAATGCCAATGTTTATATGAACGGCATCAACCTGCTCGGACGTGCTGAAGAAGTTCAGCTTCCGCAGATTAAACATAAAATGGCAGAGCATAAGGCTCTCGGTATGGTCGGTTCTGCTGAATTTTTTGCTGGGATCGACAAACTTGAATGCAAAATTAAGTGGAATGCACTTTATCCGAGTGTTATGGCAATATGTTCTAATCCGTTCTTAGCAACAATGATACAGGTTAGAGCCAACCTTGAAACCTACAATGGAACGGGAAGAATTAAGGAAGTTCCTGCCACTGCTTTTTTAATCGGAACTTTCAAAGAATTTCCGCTCGGCAACATTAAGCCGCAGGAAAACGCAGAATATGAAACAACTATGGCTGTAACCTATGCCAAGTTAATCGTTGATGGAGTAGAAATTTTTGAAATAGATGTTCTTGAAAACATCTACAAAGTCGGAATGGTCGATATGCTCGCTACATTCAAAAAGAATACGGGGGCTTAGGGGTAAATATTATGGAAGAAAGTATTCTGAAAAAATCAAGCTCCAAGCATTCTTTGTCAGAAGAAATTGCGACCCGAAAACGAGCATTAAATTTTTATTCACTGGCAAATATTCTTCCCGACCCTGATATTGTTCTCAGAAAACAGGGCAAGGATATTAGGATTTATAAGGAATTGCTTTGCGATCCGCACGTTTTTGCCTGCACTCAATCAAGAAAAGCAGGTGTTTTATCTCTCGATTGGGAAATTAATCGAGGTTTGGATAAAGATAAAAACGCTGAGGCGATTGAAGAATTACTTAAAAAACTGGATATTCATAAATTAATAAATGATATTCTTGATGCAACGCAGTTTGGTTATCAGCCTTTAGAGATTATCTGGAAGAAAACAAAATCAGGACACGTTCTGCCTGAAAAAATTATTGCAAAGCCGCCGGAATGGTTTTGTTTTGACGATGACAATAATCTAAAATTCAGAACTAAAGAAAATTACTATGGTGAAATTGTTCCGGATAAAAAATTTCTGCTTGCTCAAAATAATCCGAGTTACAACAACCCTTATGGCGAGAGAACGTTATCTCGTGTCTTTTGGTCTGTAACATTCAAAAAAGGCGGACTCAAATTCTGGGTAGTATTTACGGAAAAATACGGAATGCCTCATTTGATAGGCAAACACCCACGAGGGGCATCAAGAGAAGAAACTACGACTCTCGCTGATATGTTAGAGGATATGGTGCAAGATGCAATCGCTGTTATTCCTGATGATTCGTCCGTTGAAATTCAAGAGGCAAATAAATCTTCCTCTGCCGAAATTTATGAAAAACTCATCGACAAGATGAATTCTGAAATTTCAAAAGCAATCTTAGGACAAACTTTAACGACTGAAATCGGTTCAACAGGAAGTTATGCGGCTGCAAATACGCACATGGCGGTTCGTCAGGATATTATTGATTCTGATAAAAAACTCGTTGAAAGTGTTATAAACCAGCTTATTCGTTGGATTTATGAAATTAATTTCTCTAATGAAGAAATCCCTGTATTTCAGTTATATGCACCGGAAGATGTTGATTTGACTCTTGCACAGAGAGACAAAATTCTCTCCGATACCGGTGTTAAATTCACGAAAGAGTATTTTATTAAAGCCTACGGTCTTGAAGATGAGGATTTTGATATCCGAGAAGATGTTATCCCTGCAACAAGTCCGCAGTTTAAAGAATTTAAGGAAAGCGAACCGTCCGTTTCCGGACAAGACCAGATTGAAAATCTGCTTGAGTTTATTTCAACAAAGAAATTAAATGAACAGGCTCAACAGATGCTTTCACCTTTAATTTCATTGCTTGAGGATTGTGATGATTTTGATGAGGCTTATGAACTTTTAACGGATAAAAACCTGCATTCAAAGAAGTTTGAGCAATCTCTTCAAAAAGCACTTTTCCTGTGTGAACTGCAAGGGAGGTCAGATGGTCTCGACTAAGCAATTAACTTTCTTAGATTTGTTTTCCGGTATAGGCGGTTTCAGGATCGGACTTGAAAGAGCCGGTTTTAAAAGTATCGGCTATTGTGATAATGACGAATATGCCAACAAATTATACAAAGCATATTTTAATACCGAAGAGGAGTTATTTTTTAATGACATCAGAACAATCAATACAGAAGAATTGCCCGACTTCGACATTCTCTGCGGAGGGTTTCCTTGCCAGTCTTTCTCGATTGCAGGAAAAAGACGCGGCTTTGAAGACACCAGAGGCACAATGTTTTTTGAAGTCGCACGGATTCTCAAGGACAAACGACCCAGATATTTTATACTCGAAAACGTTAAAGGCTTACTTAATCACGACAGTGGAAAAACTTTCCAAACAATACTTAAAATTCTCACCGACCTTGGGTATCAAGTGCAATGGCAATTACTTAATTCTAAGTTCTTCGGAGTTCCTCAAAACAGGGAGAGAGTGTACATTGTTGGATGTTATGGAAAAGGATGTGCCGGAAAAATATTTCCTCTCACCCCGGATGGAATCGAAAATATTAGCACGCTCAATAAACATCCATTAAGTCCCAAGACACCTCAAGGTAACAGAATTTATTTACCGGACGGTTTAAGTTCCTGTCTTACTGCAAACGGCGGCGGACTCGGTGCTAAAACAGGTTTGTATTTTGTAAACAGG
>DVIU01000149.1 GCA_018711035.1 Candidatus Scatousia excrementigallinarum | reverse complement strand
GTAACCTACCGCGTGACCAAGGACGGGTACTATCAGGCGAGGTACCGCCGCGACGGATACCGCATCGAAGTTGCCTCAAAGGACTTCAACACCATGAAGCGCAAGTTTCTGGACAAGTTCGCCGAGGTCGAACGCGAAAGGCTAAACCACAACTACCCCCTCTTTAAAGATTTTGTTGCCGAGTGGCTGAAAATCAAAAGGAGGACGGTGAAAGAGACGACTTACAAGAGCTACTGCAACCTCATAAACTTTCACGTTGTGCCGAGGTTCGGCAAGTATCACGTCAACGAGATTACGCGTAAGGAAATACAGGAATTCCTGTTTGAACTGACCGACGAGGGCAAAATGCGCACGGCACAGAAGATTAAAGTGCTGTTGACGGCAATGTTCGACGTAATCTGCGACGATTACGACATTAAGTCGCCCATGAGAAAGATAGTGCTTTCGCACTACGAAGTCAAGAAAGGCAACGCCTTCACAAAGGCTGAGGAAAAGCGCATTGTTGACTTCTGTGCGGCGAACAGGCAGTTTGCGGGCAATTCCGGTGTCCTGCTCCTTCTCTACACGGGCATGCGCGTGGGCGAGATTGACAGCATGGAGTTCGACGGCAAGTACATAACCTGCGTTTCGGAAAAGACAAGAAAGGGGCGCAAAGACGTAATAAGAAAAATCCCCCTTTCGCCGATGATGAAAAGGGTGATGCCGCTTATTGACTTCGAACAGGCAAAAGCGGTTAGCCGATTCACAATCAGGGATGCGCTCAAACGCATTTTCCCCGACAGGCACGTCCACGAGCTGCGCTATACCTTTATAACCAGGGCGAAAGAATGCGTCCAAAAAGGAAACCAAAAAATAATTATCGCGTCAAAACAGCCATTTTCAATATCAATTACATGAGAAAGGAGCGCATTTGCGCTCCCTTTTTCGACAATTAAAAGTTAAATGATATAAAATAAATATAGGTTTATATTTCTATTTAATCATTTGTCCTATGCTTGTTAACATTTTTAGCGGTAAGATTTACACGACAAACTGATATCAGGCATTAGACCTTTTCCTCTTTATCAGCTCAAACGCGTAGCATAATCCCTGCAAGTCTGCCGGAAGATAGGAAAGCGCCTTATCTTCAATTTCTGCGGGAATGCCATAATATGCCTCGGCAATCCCCCCTGCCATTGCTCCTATTGTGTCCGAATCTCCGCCTATACCTACGGCATTTCTTATGACATCCTCGAAGCTATCGCCATCGAGAAAGGCGATAATTGCCTGCGGAATACTGCCCTGACAGGTAACCCAATCACCCAGCTCATCATACCCATAAGAACCAATGAGGTTTTCTATGGTAAAAGACCTATCGTTCAGCCTTGAATAGTACTTGGAAAGCCCTTGTCGTATGAAAGCCTTATCCTTGCCTGTCCTCGCCCAATAGACGGCCATCGCAACACACTCTGCACCCTTCAACCCCTCGGGATGGTCATGCGAGATTTCTGTGATTTTCCTCGATAAAAATCTGACTTCTTCCTCGCTGTCTGCAACCCAACCAACGGGACTTATCCGCATCCCCGCACCATTCCCGAAGCTATTGAGCCTTCTTTGCCTTACAAACAGCCACTTGTAAAAGCGTTCACCCCAACCGACGTTAGGATAGCTGTGTGCGATATCCACCATACATCTTTTAGCAACTTCCCCAAGATTTTCATAATTTCCCTTACAAAGATACAGAGCCTTGGCAACGGCCAAAGTCATAAGGCTGTCATCAGTAAAATGGCAAGTACTCGTAAACAACGGGAAATCCTTGCCGCTGTGTTCTATAAATTCAAATCTGCTGCCTACAATGTCGCCTATTATTACCCCTAACATGACCTGCTCCACTTATCCTTCATTTAAGATTTTAATTTCCACATCTTTTTTCTGATAACGTCAAACGCATAACTTTATGCGGGCAGACAATCGACTTTTACCCCTGCTCCGCTATAGCGTCAAGATACTCATGCCATATCGGCTTTTTAATGTACTTTATTTCCCTTCTTAACATAAAATACTTTTATAAAATATCATATCATGCATGCGGCTTCTTTTATCTGAAGCAACGTCTCCTTTGCTTGAATTTTGCTCTTCTTTAAGGTATATGCGCGTCCCGTTTATGTGTCGATCTGTTTTGTCTGGAAAGCAAAAACAAATCCGCTTCTATTCTCTGTTCAAAATCCTCTAATCGACGCTGTTGCTGAATGTTCTTACATTGCAGATACCCGTCCTGCGAATTGGCATATTGCAATTCAAGATATTCTGAATAACCGATTTCACAGACTTCGCGTATCGCGTCTTTGTGATGATGCTTGACACGTTTATATTCACGCGCCATGACTGCCGCTTCCGCTGCCGATTCTGCCTTAACCGGAAACCAGATATAAATACACCTTCCTCTCCCGACGTGCCCACATTTTTTAAAATGGATCGCCGTTGGCTAAAATCATATTTCCGACATTGACTTCTATCATCTTTATACCCGACGAATCGAACCATCCTATTGCGTCTTTGTATCTTTCGGTCAATAGAACAATCCGCTGATTGGCAGAGCCCAATAATTTGCGTTCTCTTTCGGGATTGTCATGTTCAAATGGCCCATCCAACACCATATCGCAACCATGCAATATCGTTGCAACATCCTCATATTTATGACCCGTAAACGATATAACGCCGAGGCCGAGTTGCTTAATCTTTTGTGTAAGCGATGGCAGATTTTGCTGCAAGGTCGGCTCGCCGCCGGTATAGGTAACACCCTCTATCCCAAACTCTTCTTTCGCCCGCGAGATAATTTCCAACAACTCATTGAGCGAAATAATATGTTTTGGAATCAGCGGCTGATAGTCCATGTTGCAACAGCCACAGCAACCAATATTGCAACCCTGAAACCATATTGTCAGCCTTTTGAACGGGCCTTCCGCTTCCGTACAGCGATTTATCGTCGCAATATTGAACTTAATCATTTTCAAAACTGAAATC
>DVIU01000148.1 GCA_018711035.1 Candidatus Scatousia excrementigallinarum | reverse complement strand
TATTAATGGTAATGTAGACAAGGATAAAACAATTAAAGCATTTTCCACAATGTTTAAATCAACAGATAAGGAAAAATTTGCATTTACTCCTCACATTCCGGATATCAAGCCTTTAACAGAAGCAAAAGAATCTATCAAAGAAGCTCCGGATACAAATACAGACTGGATTTTTCTGGGCTGGCAAACTGCCGGAATGAATAATAAAAAAGATTTTGCAACACTACAGGTTATTGACTCTCTGCTGGGAACAGGTATGAGTTCAAGATTATTTAAAAACCTCAGAGATCAGGAAGGGCTTGCTTATCAGTTAGGCTCGAGTTACTCTGCGAATGCCTTAAAAGGAGCTTTTATGGTTTACATAGGCACAAATCCGCAAACACTTGAGAAATCAAAAAATATGTTAATGGCAGAAATTAATAAACTTAAAACCGAATTTGTCGGAACAAAAGAATTAGAAGAAGCTAAAGACAAACTTATCGGACAGTTTATACTCTCTCAGGAAACCAACCTCGATAAGGCCGCAACAGTCGGATGGTTTGAGACAATAGGCGCTGGCTATAATTTTACTGACGATTACGAAAAACTTATTAATTCTGTCACAGAATCAGATATTATTGAGGTAGCAAATAAATATTTTACCAATAACTACGTACTTTCAATAGTAAAAAAATAAACTTTACGCCCCGCAATTAAAAAGCGGGGCGTTTTTATAATAAAATCCTCACAAATAAGTATTCACTTTTGTAAAGAAAATTTCTATAATGTTTACATAATTGCATGTTTATTATTACATGATTGGTAAAAACAGGACGGGTTATAAATTGCTAAACAACTATGAAAGCTTTGATAATTCAGAAACAGCCTCAAGAAAATCGGCACTGATTATGGAGAGAGTAGGACTGGTTTCCACTCATATGTACAAACAGTTCCTTGATTATCAGCATGCAACAGTTAATACAAATGAAATTTTCACCCGTATGATTGACAATTTGCAGGAAGTTGCGGAAATTCTTAAAGAAGCATTTTCCTCCCGCGGTGTAACAACCCAAAATATATACGTTGATTTTGACCAGCAAAAATCCGTTGTAATAATTAATATCCTATGGCATAAAATAAGCTTTACCACCCGTTGTAATTTTCAGCCCCAAGCTCTCTACAGAGAAAACGGAAACCATATGTTCTCAGGCAGAATAATGGCAATAAGAGGAAATTATAACGAGCTTATGTCAGGAGTAAACGACCACGATGAAGAAATGGTAAGACTTTTAGATAATGAAGTTGCGTCGCTCTTTATTCCGGCAGAAGGAAGCCAGCGCTGCGTCCTAAAAATCAGACACCTCGGCAACAGAGAAATTGACCTTAATCAGGTTGACGCACCGCGAGAATTTGTTTTAAAAGTAGTTGAAACAATCTGCGGCGGAGGCTTCTATCACGAAGAAGGCGCAAGAAAAAGCTTTAATATATAAATTTTGGATTACTCCATAGAAATCTTAGAAGACATTTCTGCAAGTATTCTTGCAACATCAGAACCGCCAATGCAGACTTCTAAAATTAAAGGGCTGTGAATCAGCACGGTTTCACTGTATTCCATTGTGTCAACATTAATTACATCAAATTCAATAAAATCGTCTCCGGCATAGACAAGTTTACCATACTCGCCTCCGGTAGCCCAACGGATAAACATATATTGGCTTTCGAACTCTTTGAGTTTTTCTACTAAACGCATATAACCCTCATTCCCTATACAATATATTTTAGTCATTTTTTTTGTTAAGTCAAGTCATTGCTCAAGAACCGCGAACAAAAAAAAAGCCATACATCTTTGTATAGCTTTAACAATAATCTTGGGAGGAGATTTGGGGATAGTTGTACATGCATGATAAGGCAAGCATGAAAATCATGTTACACATGTAATTCAAAAATTAATAAAAATTTACAATTACTTGATTTTATAATATAATAAGAGTAAGGAGAAATTCATGAAAATATTTGTCATAAACGGCGTAAATATGAATATGCTTGGGATTCGGGAGCCTGAAAAGTACGGTTCCATGACATTAAAAGATTTAGAAAAATTATTATACGCTTTCTCTTTTGAACTCGGAGCCGATATTGAAATGTATCAGAGTAACCATGAAGGTGAAATTGTAGAAAAAATTCATTCAGCTTACAATAATGCAGATGGAATTATAATAAACCCCGGAGCCTACACTCATACAAGTGTAGCGATAAGAGATGCTCTTGCTGCCGTTAATATCCCGACTGTAGAAATTCATATGACAAATATTCATGGCCGCGAAGACTTCCGCCACAAATCTATTATTGCACCTGTATGTATGGCACAAATCAGCGGCTTTGGTTTTGACAGCTATAAATTGGGTCTCAAAGGGTTAGTCGACTTTTTAAAAATCAACAGTTCTACTAAAGGATAAATGTGTTAATAATTATCGTGCAATAAATTCTTTTTTAAATGCGTCGGTTAAAGCAGCAGCTTTTTCATAAGGATTTTCAACTCCGTCTTTTCTATACTTTGCTTCAGCCGCATCAAAAAATTCATTTGCTTTTTCTACCGCAGCGGGGTTTTCCATCATTGTTTTCACGTCATTATCCACATTATCGGCACCGCTGACGAGCGATCTGCCGCTGATAGCAGAAGGAGATTTTGAAAGGTCTTCAGTTCCCTTTGCAGAAGTTTCTGCAATTTCAGGTTTAACTTCAGGTGCTTTCGGGGCTTCAGATTTCAAATCCGCTTTTGGAGAAAATGGAACTCCTGTGTTATTTGGAATTTCTCTCATAGTTGCATCCTTCTTTCTTTAACGATTTCTTAATCGCATATTTTTCTATCTCTTTAATCCGTTTTTTGTTTTAAAACACCAAAATAAAAATTTTTGCTATTTTACACAAAA
>DVIU01000147.1 GCA_018711035.1 Candidatus Scatousia excrementigallinarum | reverse complement strand
TAACAGTTATATAACCTTGACAAATATATAAAATTCAGATAAAATGAGAATTGTTATCAAGTTTTAGGTAAAAAATGAATTACTCAAAGCAAAGAGAAACAATATTAAATACTTTAAAAGAAAATGTTGTACACCCGACAGCAGAATATCTTTATGATATATTAAAAAAAGAAAACTCCTCCATCAGCCTTGCAACATTGTACAGAAATCTTAATCAACTGGCTGAAAAAGGTATAATCAAAAAGATTGACGGACTTGAATCGTCCTCACATTATGACCATAATACGCATGAACATTATCATTTTATTTGTGATAAATGTAAAAAAGTTTTCGACATAAGTGCAGATGTCGCACCTGATTTGGTGAAAAAAGCACAGGATGAAACAGGTTTTACAATAAAAGGTTCTGATATAGTGTTTCACGGACTTTGTAAAAACTGCAATAAGTAAAGGAGAAAATTATGGAAAAATTTCAATGCACAGTATGCGGCTACATCTATGACCCGGCAGAAAATGACAATGTAAGTTTTGAAGATTTACCTGAAGATTACACATGTCCTCTTTGCCATGTTGGTAAAGATATGTTCGAAAAATATGAAGGTTAATCTTTAAAGGAGAAATTTATGGAATTAAAAGGCTCGAAGACTGAAAAGAATCTGCTTGAAGCCTTTGCAGGCGAATCTCAAGCCAGAAACAAATATACCTACTATGCTTCTCAGGCAAAAAAAGAAGGGTTTGTTCAAATAAGCAAAATATTTGAAGAAACTGCAAATAACGAAAAAGAGCACGCTAAATTATGGTTTAAATATTTACATGAAGGAAATAAAATTCCTGAAACAATCTTAAACCTTGAAGATGCTGCCAACGGTGAAAACTACGAGTGGACTGATATGTATGCACGCTTCGCTAAAGAAGCTAAAGAAGAAGGATTCGACACTCTGGCAATCCTTTTTGAAATGGTAGGCAAAATTGAAAAAGAACACGAAGAACGCTATAGAAAGCTTCTTGAAAATATAAAAAATAATACAGTGTTTAATAAACCTTCCGCTGTGGTTTGGGAATGCGCAAACTGCGGACATACTTATGAGGGAGAAGCCGCTTTAGAATTATGTCCGGTCTGCAAACACCCTAAAGCATATTTCTTTATGAAAGCTAAGAACTATTAATATATAAAGCGGCTTTTCGAAACTTGCAAAGCCGCTTTTTTATGTTAAAATTAAAACGCAAAAATATAGGAGTTGGTTGTGACTGAATTTAAGGGAAGCGATACCGAACGAAATTTAATTAAAGCTTTTACCGATGAAGCGGTTGATTACTTCAAGTATTCTCTTTACTCCATCCTTGCCAGATATGAAGGACAGGATTATATAGGCCGCGTATTTGAAGAAACCGCTAACAATGAAAAAGAACATGCAAAAATCTGGTTTAAATGGCTGAATGAAGGAAATTATCCCAGAACATTAAAAAATCTTCAGGATGCCGTAGAATTAGAAAATGATGCAGTAACAACCGATTACCCTGAATTTGCAAAAAAAGCCAGAGAAGAAGGCTTTGAACATATTGCAGGACTGTTTGACAGTATAGCAGAAATCGAAAAAGCTCATCTCGAAAAATTTAAAAAATTAAAAGATGCGCTGGAACAAGAAAAAACTATTCCCGATAACGGTACAACTTATTTATGGGAATGCTCGGCATGCGGAGCAATCATTGAACAGGAAATAAGACCTGATTATTGCCCTCTTTGCAAACATGAAGATACTTTCTTTTTTAAAAAGAACCCCCAATAATAAATATACAAGGAGAAAATTATGAAATTTCGTGAAATCAAAAATAATGTTTTTTACTGCGGGTTAAATGACCGCGACAGAAGAATATTTGATGAACTTATCCCGCTTGAACACGGAACAACTTACAATTCATACCTTGTAAAAGGAAGTGAAAAAGTTGCTATTATTGATACTATGTATCCGCCTAAGGCAGAAGAATATTTGGAAAATTTGGATGAAAACGGTATTACTCACGTTGATTACATTATTGCAAATCACGGTGAACAAGACCACTCAGGCACTATTCCAAAATTATTGGAAAAATATCCTGAAGCTATGGTTGTTACAAATGCAATCTGTAAAGGGAACATTATGGAAATGCTCCTTGTTCCTGAAGAAAAAATTATGGTTGTTAAAAATAATGATGAGCTGTCCCTCGGCGATAAAACTCTCAGATTTATTCTCGCTCCGGGGGTTCACTGGCCTGATACTATGTTTACTCATATTGTAGAAGATAACTTGCTTTGCACATGTGATTTTCTTGGAGCACATTATACTTTTGAAGATATTTTCTGCCCTGATAACTGTGAAGTCGAACACAGTGCAAAACGTTATTATGCAGAAATTATGATGCCTTTCAGAAATCTTTGCAAAAAATATACTAAACAAATTCAGGAAATGAAACCGGATATGATTCTTCCAAGCCATGGCCCTATTTACAAAAATCCGGACTTCATTTTGAATTTATATGAAGACTGGACTGCGGATGAAGGAAAAAATCTGGTTCTGCTTCCTTACGTTTCGATGTACAATAGTACTGAGGAAATGATTGATTATATTTCTCAAAAATTAATTGAAAAAGGCGTTAAAACTCAGGTTTTTGATATTGTAACAGGAGACTTAGGGGATTTAGCAATGGGACTTGTAGATGCAACAACAATCGTTCTCGGAAGTTCAATGGTTCTTGCAGGGCCGCACCCTATGGCTGTAAATGTTGCTTATCTTGCAAACATTCTTAAACCTAAAGCTAAATTTGCAACATTTGTAGGTTCTTACGGATGGGGCGGAAATCTTTTCGGAATGTTAAGCCAGATGCTCTCCGGCCTCAAGGTTGATGCTATTGAACCTGTTTTGGTAAAAGGTAAACCTAAAAAAGAAGATTTTGAAAAACTTGATATATTAATTGATGAAATATATAATAGACATAAATCATTGAATCTTGTTTAATGTAACAAAAAAGGGGGAAATATGGCTTCAGACATTATGGTAAAACTGGGCTTGAAAAAAGACAGCCAGATAGGAGAAATTTCAAGAGTAAAAAAAGATAACACAACTAACACGGAAAAAGCTCCTGATAAATTGGTCAGATCACCAAAACAAGATACATTTACTTCCTCCGAAAAAACGGAAAACAAAGATAATCAATAACATAAAGCGGTCAGAATCTGACCGCTTTATTAATATTTGTAAAACCAGCAGTAGACAAACGCAATAATAAAGATTTATTATCTTTATATATATATCTAATCTGGTGTCGCCTTCTCCGCCGGCTCATCGCCGCCGTGCGAGGCTCACCTTCCTTAAAAACTCTGGTAATAAAAATGATTAACAATGTAAATTTATATTCTGTACAACCGCACTATTTCAGATTAGACAATAGAAAGCAGGCCGAATCTCAGACATATACACCCGTTCAAACCTCGCTTTACAAAACCAAAGGTTTAAACGTATCGTTCGGTTCGCTTATAAAAGGTCAGGACTTCATAGAAGAAGAATGCATACGTATGTTGAGAAAAGTAAGAGAAAACAGATACCGGAAATTTGCAGAAGATGATATAAAAGAAATAATCACTGAATTACATTCAGCCCCAAAACCGTCTGAAAAACAAAATATTCTTCAGGAAGTTCTGGAAGTAGAAAACGAAGACAACGGCTCAAAGCCTGATAAAAAAATGATAAAACAGCTTGTGCATCTTATTGCAGGCAGACCTGAAGCTGAAAGGTTTGCCATACTTGAATTTGCCGAAAATGAACTAAAATATACAACAGAACCTTTGACAGCATTTAACAATATTCCACGCAAAAAACAGGATAAATTGGTTAAAATACTTAATAAAATAAATAATATTAATGAACCGGGTTTATTTAAGTCTGATAAAGCCAGAATTGAGACTATAGATTCTTTATATGATTTATTCAGAGTACCGGTGTATGCTGAAGAAGATTTGCGGCATGTGTCTCAGACACAGGCAGACACTTATAAGCTAGAACAATTGCATTTGCTGAGGGATGATGTAAAATTTTTCCAAAAGGATAAATATTACTCGGATGATAAAACTAAAAGTAAAGTTACCTCTACTGCCTACCAGATTTATAATTATTTTTTAGAAAATGTTATTTAAAAAAAGGTCGGACTTTTTGCCCGACCCTTTTTTAATTTATGCTTTAACGAGTTCTTTTGCAAAAGATTCGCTTTTACGCGCCTTAATTTCATCTTCAACTTTAGAGATGAATTCATCAACGCTCATAGTACCGACCTGTCCGATACCTCTTGCACGAACAGCAACCGAGTCAGCTTCTATTTCCTTATCGCCTATTACAACAACATAAGGGATTTTCTTATCCTGTAAGCTTTCTCTGATTTTGTAGTTCATACTTTCAGAACGGTCGTCAAGCTTTGCCCTTATTCCAGCAGCACGCATTTTTTTGTAAACTTTTGCCGCAAAATCTGCGTGTTTCTCGTTTGAAATAGGCACAATAGCAACCTGGACAGGAGCAAGCCAGGTCGGGAAAGCACCTGCATAGTGCTCAATTAAAATACCGTGAAAACGTTCCATAGAACCGAATATTACACGGTGAAGCATAACAGGGGTTTTCATTTGGCCGTCTTTGTCCTGATATTTGATATCAAATCTTTCAGGAAGGTTAAAGTCTAACTGAATAGTAGCACACTGCCAGGTTCTTCCGATAGCATCTTTAACTTTAAAGTCAATTTTCGGCCCGTAAAAAGCTCCGTCGCCTTCGTTAATTTCATATTCCATTCCGCGTCTGTCCATAGCTTCTTTCAAGCCGGCTTCCGCTCTGTTCCAGTTTTCAATTTCGCCTACAAAACTTTCAGGACGCGTAGAAAGTTCAACTTCAAATTTCATATTAAACATTTCCATAGTATCAGCAACAAAATCAATGATTTCATTAATTTCATCAACAAGCTGTTCCGGGGTACAGAAGATGTGTGCATCATCCTGAGTAAAGCCTTGAACACGTGTTAAGCCTGATAATGCGCCGGATTTTTCTTTTCTGTAAACAGTTCCCAGCTCAGCCATTCTCAAAGGCAGCGAACGATAGGAATATCTGTTTGATTGGTAAATCAAGATATGGAACGGACAGTTCATTGGTTTTAAGATAAATTGTTCGTCACTGTCTTCATCTTTTTGGATAAAGAACATATTTTCTCTATAGTGGTCAGCGTGGCCTGAAATTTCCCACAATTTAGATTTTGCAATATGAGGTGTATTTACAATTACATACCCGCGTTTTCTATGCTCAGTTCTCCAGTAATTTTCAATTTCTTCACGAACAACGGCAAGATTAGGGTGCCACAAAACAAGGCCGCCGCCAAGTTCTTCTCTTGTCGAAAATAAATCCAGTTTAGCACCGAGTTTACGGTGGTCGCGCTTTTCCGCTTCTTCAAGGAAATTAAGATAATCCGCCAAATCTTCTTTTGTCCAAAATACCGTTGCATAAATTCTTTGAAGCATTTTATTCTTCTCATTACCGCGCCAGTATGCGCCGGCAACTTTTAATAACTTAATTGCATTACCCTTGATATAAGAAGTATTAGGGATGTGAGGCCCTGCGCAAAGGTCGTTAAATAATACATTACCGTCTTTATCTTTTGTAAGATAGAGAGTAGGATTGTCATTTCTGTGTTCTTCCAAAAGTTCAGCTTTGTAAATTTCGCCTTCTTTTTTAAATTCAGCAATTTTAGCATCAACATCTTTAACTTCATATCTTTCAAAAGTAAGATTTTGTTTAATGATGTTTTTCATCTCATCTTCGATTTTCTTGAGGTCATCTTCTGTAAACGCATGCCCGTCAGTCAAATCAAAATCGTAATAGAAGCCGGTGTCCGTAGAAGGTCCGATAGCCAACTTTGCCGAAGGAAAGAGCTTCTGAACAGCCTGTGCCATAATGTGAGATGTAGAGTGTCTCAAAACACTCAGAGTTTCTTTGTTTTTTTCCATTTTAATATCCTTTCCGCCTCAACCGACAACATTCGGAAGAAGCACTCAGGGTGGATCCCCTTAACTACTTACAAACAATGTTATAACACCATCAATTTAATTTTACAACTACGGCTTTTTTAATGATTTATTTTTATAAAAACTTTTGTGTAAATTCCCCTGCTTGATATTTTCTTATAATTAAATTTATAGTATTATATTTTTTATAAGAAGAGTATTAGAAAATTAAGGGGATATTAATGAAGAAATTTATTGTTTCATTATTTGTTATCTTGGCAGGTTCAATCTGTTTTGCTGCCGAAAGTGTTTTCACTCTGGATAACGGACAGACCGTTATAATAAAAGAAGTAAAAACCAATCCGATTGTAACAATGGATACCTGGATTAAAACAGGCTCCATTAACGAAAATGACAAAAATAACGGTGTTGCACATTTTTTGGAACATTTGTTTTTTAAAGGTTCAAAAAATCACGCACCGGGCGAATTTGATAAACTGCTTGAAACCAAAGGGGCTGTTACAAATGCTGCAACAAGCAAAGATTTTACACATTATTATATAACTATACCGTCTAAATATTTTAATGAAGCTCTTGAACTTCATGCGGATATGCTAATGAATCCGCTTATTCCAAGAAAAGAACTTGAAAAAGAAAGAAAAGTTGTATTAGAAGAAATCTGCAAGGATGAAAATTCACCAGATCACGTTGTCTACGATAACCTCGTAAGTATGCTCTATACAACTCACCCGTATAAAAGAAAAGTTATCGGTACAAAAAATATAATAGAAACTATTCCGCGTGATGAAATCCTGAAATTTTATAATACCTGGTATTCACCTGCTAACATGGTAACAGTTATAGTTGGTGACGTTAATGCCGAAGATGTACTTGCAAAAGTCAAACAAAATTTTAACGGTAATCCCCAGAAAGCACCAAAAGTAAGTTATCCTAAAGAAAAACCGCTTACAGAACAGGCAAAAAAAGTTCAATATCTTCCTGCTCAATCAGGTTATATGCTAATAGGTTTCCGCGGCGTACCTATCAGTGATAATGACTCTTATGCTTTAGATGTTCTTGCCACAATTTTAGGCGAAGGCCGCTCCTCTATGTTCTATCAGGAAATTAAGGATAAATTACAATTAGCATATTCAATATCGGCATCCAATGCAGGTTTTAAGGATGACGGTATTTTTTATATCTCCGCAAACTTTACACCTGAAAAACTCTCAAAACTTGAAAACAGCATATTTGATATAATTAAGCAGGTTAAAAAAGACGGCGTAACAGCAGAACAGGTTAATCTTGCCAAAAACGTCATAGAAAGAAACACATACTATGAACGCGAATCAATATCGAATATTGCTCAAGAAATCGGTTATATTATGGTAACAGGCAGCGACATAAAAATATATGATGATTATGTAGAAAATATCAAAAAGGTTACGCCTGACGATGTAAAAAGGGTTGCAAACAAATATCTCGGGATAAATAAATCCGCAGTTTCAATCATTTTACCTGAATCATCAAAAGAAAAAGAAATTTCAAATAAAACAGTTCCGCCGATTGATTCCAAACTTGTCAGTGAAAATAAAACTACACAAAAATATCAACTCTCAAACGGAACAACAATTTTAATTACACCAAATACATCTAATGAAATTGTTGCTATAAATATTTTCGCTAAAGGTGGAAACTTCCTTCAGGATAAATACGGAATCTCAAGCCTTACCGCATCCACTATGTTAAAAGGTACACAAAAATACTCCCCGCTTGAACTTGCAGAAACCCTCGAAGACAATGGAATCAAAATTGCTCCGTCTGTTCGTTCGGACGCATTCTCCGTGACAGTTCTTACAACCAAAAATGAATATGATAAAACTCTTTCGCTTTTAAATGAAATAATTAATAATGCAACCTTTAGCGATTATGAAATCGAAAAAGTTAAAAATGATAAACTTAACTCAATTAAACAAACCCGCGATATACCTTTACAGGTAGCAATAGAAGAATATAAACACCTTATTTTTGAAAATACACCATACACAAAT
>DVIU01000146.1 GCA_018711035.1 Candidatus Scatousia excrementigallinarum | reverse complement strand
TCAAAATTCGTTATATAAATAATAATGTAAAAGGTTAGTATAAGAAGGAGAATTAATATGTTAAAACCATTAGGCGACAGAATCGTAGTAAAAGTTATTGAAGATACAGAACAAACTTCAGGCGGAATCTTTATTCCGGACAGTGCTAAAGAAAAACCTCAAAAAGGCGAAGTTGTTGCTGTAGGTCTTGGTAAAATGAACGACAAAGGTGAAAGAGAACCTTTGGATGTCGAAGTAGGTCAAACTGTTCTTTACGCTAAATATGCAGGAACAGATGTAAAACAAGGCGACGTTACATACAAAATTCTTTCAATTAAAGATGCATTGGCTATAGTTGAATAATCAGACAAAAGGAGAAATAAAAAATGGCAAAACGTATTGTATTTGATGAAGAAGCAAGAAAATCGCTTCTTAAAGGTATAGATGCAGTTGCAGACGCTGTAAAAGTTACGCTTGGACCAAAAGGCCGCAACGTTATTATTGAAAAAAAATACGGTGCTCCGCAAATCGTTAACGACGGTGTTACAATTGCAAAAGAAATTGAACTTAAAGACGGTCTGGAAAATGCAGGCGCTCAACTGCTAAAAGAAGTTTCATCCAAAACTAACGATGTTGCCGGTGACGGTACAACAACAGCTTCTGTTCTTGCTCAGGCTATCGTTCGTGAAGGATTGAAAAACTTAACGGCAGGCGCAAACCCTATGTCTATGAAACGCGGTATTGACAAAGCCGTTGACATTTCAGTAAAAAAAATCAAAGATATGTCAAAACCTGTTAACACTAAAGAAGAAATCGCTCAGGTTGCAGCGATTTCAGCAGGCAATAACAAAGAAATCGGCGAACTTATTGCAGAAGCAATGGAAAAAGTAGGTCACGACGGCGTTATTACTGTTGAAGAATCAAAATCTTTCGGCACAAATTTAAAAGTTGTTGAAGGTATGCAATTTGATAAGGGTTATTTATCTCCATACTTTGTAACCGATGCTGAAAGAATGGAAGCTGTTCTTGAAGACGCTTACGTATTCTGCTGCAACAAGAAAATTAACTTAATCTCTGATTTGGTTCCGTTATTGGAACAGGTTGCACGTGACGGAAAATCTTTATTGTTAATTGCAGAAGATGTTGAAGGTGAAGCACTTGCAACATTAGTAGTTAACACTATGAGAAAAGTTTTAAGAGCAGTTGCTGTTAAAGCTCCGGGATTCGGCGACAGAAGAAAAGCAATGCTTGAAGATATCGCAATTCTTACCGGCGGTGAAATGTTCACAGAAGAACTCGGTATTAAATTGGAAAACGTTACAACTCAAATGTTAGGTTATGCAAAACGCGTAACTGTTACAAAAGACGAAACAACAATCGTTGTCGGTGACTCTACAAAAGCTGCTGTTCAAGACAGAATTCGTTTAATCAAAAAACAAATCGAAGCTTCTGACAGTGAATATGACAAAGAAAAACTTCAAGAACGTATCGCAAAACTTTCAGGCGGGGTTGCAGTAATTGAAGTTGGTGCAGCGTCTGAAGTTGAACTTAAAGAAAGAAAATTAAGAATTGAAGACGCCCTGAATGCAACAAGAGCTGCAAATGAAGAAGGTATCGTACCAGGCGGCGGTGTTGCACTCGTAAGAGTTCAACAAGAATTGGAAAAACTTGTTAACGCAACAGAATTTTCATCAGATGATGAAAAAATCGGTTTTAAAATTTTAACTGCTGCACTTGATGTTCCGTTAAGAGCAATCGCAAGAAATGCTGGTGCTAAAGCTGATGTTGTAATTGACACAGTTCTTTCACATGAAGGGGCATATGGTTATGACGCATTGGATGACAAATACGTTGATATGTTTAAATCAGGTATTGTTGACCCTGCAAAAGTAACCCGCTCTGCATTATTGAATGCAGCGTCAGTAGGTTCAATGTTATTGACAACAGAAGCTGCTGTAGTTGATATTCCTGAAGAAAAACCTTCTGCTCCGGCTATGCCAGGTATGGGCGGCATGGGCGGTATGATGTAATCGATCTAATACCTGAAAAAAGCACTATCATAAGATAGTGCTTTTTTTTAAACAAATAAATCTCCTGAAATATAACGTTCTCCGCTGTCAGGGAAAATAACAACTATCAATTTTCCTTTATTTTCAGGTCTTTTAGAAAGCTCGTTTGCAGCCCGCATCGCGGCACCGGATGATATTCCGCATAATATACCCTCTTCTTTTGCAAGCAGCCTTGCAGTTTCCATGGCATTGTCATCTGAGACCGGTATAATTTCATCTATAAAATTGTAATCGAAATTTTCAGGAATAAAGTTTGCTCCTATTCCTTGAATTTTGTGCGGGCCTGCCTTTTTTCCTGCTAATACCTGTGAACTTTCAGGCTCAACGGCAATAGCCTTAATTGCAGGGTTCTTTATTTTTAATCCTTTTGCAATACCTGATATAGTACCCCCTGTACCAACACCGGCAACGATAATATCCACTTTACCGTCAGTATCAGACCAAATTTCCTCTGCGGTTGTAAGTACATGACTTTCCGGATTGGCCGGATTCGCGAACTGTTGCGGAATAAATGAATTCTTTATTTCACGATGAAGTTCTTCGGCTTTATCAACTGCCCCTTGCATACCTTTTGCCCCGTCAGTTAAAACAAGTTCGGCACCGTAAGCTTTTAAAAGCATTCGTCTCTCCAAACTCATCGTCTCCGGCATTGTAAGTATCATTCTGTAACCTTTTATTGCACAAACCATAGCAAGCCCTATACCCGTATTCCCGCTTGTAGGTTCAATTATCACTGTATCTTTATCAATAAGTCCCGCTTCTTCTGCTCTTTTAATCATATTTAAAGCAGGTCTGTCTTTTACCGAACCGGCAGGATTTTTAGCTTCTAATTTAGCTGTAATTATACCTCCGCCACTATTTAACTTATTTATTTTTACAAGAGGTGTATTCCCGATTAATTCAATCAAGTTTTCAGCAATTTTCATATATTTCTCCTTTTATTCCGAAACCCCATACCTTTCGATACTGTTCTGCCTATTTTCTTTAAGTTTTCAGATAATTCATCGTAATTAACCCCGACCTTATTAGGATAAATCTCGTACTTACTTCTTACATCTTCAGCAGTAACATTAGGCATAACTACGTTGGCACCGCTTTGCAGTGCAATAATTCTCCCTTTCGGATTAAGCGTTTCCATTGCGGTTGTGGCAGGAATATTAATATCAGGCAGCAAAAGACGTGTTAATGCCATAACTTTTAGAGCAAGCATGAAATTTCCATGTGTAAAATCTTTTAAAGGAGTTTGCGGATGTGGAATAAGCGGCCCTATTCCAATCATATCAGCGTCCAAATCTTTAAAAAATAAAATATCATCAGCAAGAGTCTCAATTGTCTGCCCCGGAAGCCCAACAAGGCAGCCGGTTCCCGTCTCATAACCAAGTTTTTTTAAGTCATACAGACATCTCTTACGATTTTCATAATCAGCATTCGGGTGCATATTCTGATATAAATCCTTATCCGTAGTTTCTATTCTAAGTAAAAATCTGTCAGCACCGGCTTCTTTTAAAATTTTGTATTCCTCATAACTGCGTTCACCAATACTCAACGTAATCGCGACATTCAGCTTCTTAATCTCACTAATAATTTCAGCAAGATATTCCGCACGAAAAGTCAAATCTTCGCCGGACTGCATAACGATTGTTTTATAACCGAAACCAACTGCCCCCTTTGCAATTTCCAGAATTTTATCTTTATTAAGCCTGTATCTTTCTATATGTGAATTTTCAGACCTTATTCCGCAGTATTTGCAATTACATCTGCAATAATTTGAAAACTCAATTAAAGCCCTCAAATGAACATCATCTCCGACATATTTTTTTCGGACTTCATCGGCACTCTTAAAAAGCTCTTCATTAAAGCTACTGTCGCTCAAAATTTCCAAAATTTCACTACGCTCAAGTAGGTGAAAAAATTTAGCTTTTTTTAACAGTTCTTTCATAGTTAAATTAATTATACAACAACTATAAAAAAAACGCCTTTAACAAGGCGTTTTTTTTGAATATTAACGTTTGCTGAATTGGAAACGTTTTCTTGCTCTTTTTCTACCGTATTTTTTACGTTCTTTAACACGCGGGTCACGGGTTAAAAGGCCCTCGAGTCTCAAAACGTTTTTGTATTCTTCATTAGCTTTTACAAGAGCTCTTGAAATACCATGTCTGATAGCTCCGCATTGAGCAACAACACCGCCGCCTACTGCTTTTACTCTAACATCGTATTTTTCCTGATTGTCAGTAAGAACTAATGGTCTGTAAACTAACATTTCAATAGCAGGTCTGTTACCGATATAGTTTTTCAACGTTTTACCGTTAACAATAATTCTGCCTTTACCTTTAACTAATTTTACAACTGCGATAGAGGTTTTTCTGCGGCCTGTTGCCATAATTTCTTTATCTGCCATTATTTAGCCTCCTTTTCCAACACGATTGGTTTTTGTGCAGCGTGCGGATGTTCACTGCCTGCATAGATTTTTAATTTTGTTAACTGTTGTGCGCCCAATGTGTTGTGCTGCAACATACCTTTAACAGCTTTTTCTAATGCAAGTGTGCCGTCTTTTTCCATTAATTCTTTGAAACTTGCTGATTTCAAACCACCCGGATAACCTGTGTGGTGGTAGTAAATTTTATCAGTTTCTTTATTTCCTGTAACACGAACCTTGTCGGCATTGATAACGATTACGAAATCACCTGTATCAACGTTAGGAGTGTATTCAGGTTTATGTTTACCTCTTAAGATATTGGCAATTCTAACTGCTAATCTACCGAGAATTTCGTCCTCAGCATCAATCAGATACCATTTTCTTTCTACTTCTAGAGGTTTTGCTGAATATGTTTTCATGCTTTGTCTCCGTTTACTTTATATATTTAATATGTAACTTCCATTAAAGTCAACCCGAACGGACTGACTGTCTGACCGGCCTTGCGGCGGTCTTTTGCGTCAAGAACATCTTTCATATGACTTGACGGCAGGTTGTGTCCTTCAATTTCTAAAAGGGTTCCGACGATTGTCCTTACCATATTATAGAGGAACCTGTTCCCCGTAATATCAATGACAATGCGGTCGCCGACTCTCCTGCATTCGGCGTTTTCGATAAAACAGACTTTGCTCGGGTTTAGCGTTCCGGAACTCTTGAAACTTGAAAAATCATGTTCCCCTAAAAGATAATTCAAAGAATCTTGCATTCTTTCAATATCAATCTCATACTTAATTCTCATCAAATCGCCGTCAAAAGCATTTTTGCATTTACGATTTATAAATTCAAATCTGTAATGACGTCTTTTTGCAGATTTCTGGGCATGAAATTCAGGTTGAACCTCTTTCAAATCAGTGACAGAAATATCATCAGGCAGGATTTCATTCAATGAATAGATAAACTTTGAAGCAACAATACATTTATCTGTATCGAAATGAACAACCTGACCCAATGAATTTACACCTCTGTCAGTTCTTCCAGAAAAGACTGTTTTAACCGGTCTTTTATTATTAACGGCATTTTTGCCGCATATCAGTGTACAAATTGCCTTTTCAAGTTCGCCCTGTACTGTCGGAGTTTCTATCTGTTTGCCGTTTCTAAACTGTATCTGGCTTCCGGCATAGTTTTTCCCGATATACTGAACCTTGAAGGCATAACGCATGGCTTACACCAACTGGATTAAAGCCATTTCTGAAGCGTCGCCGCGTCTTGGTGGTAATCTGAATATTCTTGTATATCCGCCTTTGCGTTCAGAATATTTTTTACCGATTACTACGAATAACTGTCTCAAAACAGTTTGGCGTGCTAATTTTTTATCAGCTACAGGAGCTTCAAAAATTTCGCCTGTTGCAAGATCCATATATTTACCGGTTTCTTTATTGTAAATATGTCTTGCAGCCTGACGGATTGCGTGGAGTCCGCCTTTTTTTGCAAGGGTGATAATTTCTTCAGCATATGGTCTCAAAGCTTTGGCTCGAGCCATAGTTGTTTTGATTTCACCGTGTACAAAAAGTTCAGTAGCTAAAGAGCGCAAAAGTGCATCGCGTTGGTCTTTTGCTTTGCTTAGCGTATGTTTTTTAGTTTGGTGTCTCATTTTGCTTTTCCTTATATTATTTTATTAATTGTTTTTAGTTTATTTTTCCCGCCTGTGCAATCACAGATTGCTGCGCTCAATTCACTTTCGCTTCTTTCGCAACGGCGGTATCGTTATGTTCGCCATGCTTGTCTTTGCCTGAGCAAAGGCAACTCCGGCTCACACCGGCTATCGCTAGCCTATTTCTTCTTCCACTTCAGGGTTTGGAGCAAGGTCTAACCCAAAGTGGTGAAGTCTTTCGATTACTTCATCAGAAGACTTTTTACCGAAGTTTTTAATGTTCAATAAATCATGTTCTGATTTTTTCAATAATTCTGCCATTGAATTGATGCTTGCACGTTTCAAGCAGTTGTATGCTCTTACGGAAAGTTCCAACTCTTCGATGGTCATTGACGGAACATTTGAATCATCTTCAACTTCTTCTTCAATTGATGCAACCGGTGCAACAACAGGCTGGCCTGTGATTGCGGCAATTTGCATAAAGTGGTCGATTAATAAGTTAGAAGCCTGGCTCAAAGCAGTTGTTACTTCAATTGAACCATTAGACCATATTTCCAAAGTCAATTTATCGAAATCAATTGAGTCACCTACACGTGTATTTTCAACGTTGTAGCTTACTCTTTTGATTGGCATAAATGTTGCATCGATAGGCAATACATCGATTGAAATACCTTTTGAATCTCTAGGAACGTCGTGAGCAACGTAGCCTTTACCGGTTTCAACGATAATATCAGCGTGGAAGCTGCCGCCTTCAGCAACTGTACAAATTAACCAATCAGGGTTAACAACTTTAACGCCTGCCGGTAATTGAATATCACTTGCAAGAACAGCACCTGCTTTATCAACATCGATTCTCAAATGCTGCGCTTCTTTAGAATCGGTTTTTACAACCAAGCCTTTTAAGTTCAACATAACATCGATTACATCTTCCAAAACACCGGGAATTGCAGTGTATTCGTGAGTAATGCCTTCGATTCTTGCAGATGTAACTGCTGTACCTTCAAGACTTGATAATAATACGCGTCTCAAAGAGTTTCCGATAGTTGTACCGAAACCTTTTGCTAAAGGTTCGATTACGAACTTACCGTATTGTGAACCATCTGAACTTGTTGTTGTATTAACGCATTTAATTTTTAATTCCATTCTTTTAATCTCCTAGTTGTTAAATAACTATTTTGGATTTCTCCGGTTGATTTGGATTTAAGCAAAATCCGCATCTTGCTCGTTCACGTTTAACGGGTCTTCGCTCTCCAACGTCACACACGGCTGTGTGCCGTTTCTAGCTACGCCCTCAGCTCACTCGCGCTACTTAGAGTAATATTCAATTACGAGTTGTTCTTTAATTTCAGGATCTAATTCTTCTCTTTCAGGAATTCTGTCGAAAGTGATTTTCAATGCTTCTTTATCGATAGTCATCCATGCAGGAGCACATGCCATATCTATCATTTCTGTTACTGATTTCAAGAATGCTGCGCTCTTTGATTTAATAGTGATAACATCACCTGCTTTTACCGAGTATGATGGAATATCTACTTTTTTACCGTTTACAAGAACGTGACCGTGATTTACGATTTGTCTTGATTGTTTACGTGTTATACCTAAACCTGCTCTATAAAGGATGTTGTCAAGTCTTGATTCTAATAATTGTAAAAGAATTGTACCCGTTACACCGCTTTTTCTTGCAGC
>DVIU01000007.1 GCA_018711035.1 Candidatus Scatousia excrementigallinarum | reverse complement strand
TGTAAATGCCTTATAATTGTTAGAATTGCCCCCCCCCCCTCAAAGGGAAATCAGACAGGACAAGAGTTTTAGAGAGTTTAAAAATCATATTGCCTCCTTTTATAGCCATATTACCTATTATATACTTTTTCTCTTTTAATTTCAATCCTATATTTATCGGGCTAAAAATTTTCTTGTACTGTAAATTTTTTCATGTTAGCATTCCCTTGTAGATACAATTTATGAGGTAAATTTATGCAAGCCCGCAGAGCAGCAAGAGAATTAGCATTTATACTTTTTTCTCAATTTGATAAAAAAATTACAAACTACTCCAAAGATGATTTAGAAGATATTATTTTGAAATCCGTAAGAATATTGACAGGTAATGCAAGCGATGAATTAAAGATTGCTTTGGGTTCCCTGATTGATATGCGTGATAAAATTGATACTTATGAAGCAGAGCATGAAACAAATCTTAACAGACCTATAGGTGTTGCAAATATTCCTGTTCCGCTTCCAATGACTTCCGATATGACCGGTAGAATTAATGAAATGATTGATATTGCCGAAAAGGCAATGCTTGCACTGGAAATTGCGGAATTTACTACGCTTGATTCACAAAATGAAGTAAAAGAATACGCAATCGAAATTGCAGAAGCTTTTCAAAAACACCACAAAGAAGTTGACGATATTATCCAGAAACACGCAAAAAACTGGGATTTGCAGCGGCTTGTAAAAATGGATAAAGATATTCTGAGAATTGCAATCGTTGAACTTTTATACATAAAAGACGCCCCTATGAAAGTTGTTGTAGACGAAGCACTTGAACTGGCTAAAAAATATTCAACTGATGACAGTTCATCGTTTATTAACGGAATTCTTGCAAAGGTAATTGTTGAAAACGGACTTCAGTAATGTTTAAATTTTTCTCTGACGGCTTTAATAACTTAAAGCAGGCTGTGTCAAATACCGCACAGGCTTTAGTCGGAAATGTGGTTAATTCCGTCGGGCAGGAAGAAGAATTTTCCGAATTTGTTCTGGACGATATGGAAGATATGCTGATTAGTGCAGATTTGGGCGTAAATTATGCGGCAGAGCTTGTCGATAATCTCCGTGACCAGACTAAAATTAAGCCTTCTGATGTGAAAAATTATCTCAAAGCAGAGTTTTTGAAAACACTTGAAAATGCAGGAAGCAATGAGTTAAAGTATCTGGACAATGCGTTGAATATTTATTTTATAGCAGGCGTGAACGGAGTCGGTAAAACAACTTTAATAGGAAAACTTGCTTACAAATTTAAAAACGAAGGAAAGAGAGTTCTAATAGCCGCAGGAGATACTTTCCGTGCAGCAGCAGAAGAACAGCTTGACATCTGGTCAAAACGTGCAGGTGCTGATATTGTCCGCAGAGATAAAGCCGACCCTGCATCGGTTGTTTATGAGGCTGTCCAGAAGGCGAAAAACGAAAATTATGACGTAATACTCGTTGATACGGCAGGGCGTTTGCAGAATAAATTTAATCTAATGGAAGAACTGTCTAAGATTAAATCAGTAATAGACAAAAATGCACCGGAAAGCCTTAGAGAATGTATGCTTGTTTTAGATGCAAACACGGGCCAGAACGGTTTACAGCAGGCCAAAGTTTTTACAGAGGCCGTAAATCTTACGTCCGTTGCACTTACAAAACTCGACGGCTCTGCAAAAGGTGCAATTGTTATTGCTGTTGCTAAAGAGTTGAAGCTGCCGGTAAAGCTTGTAGGGGTTGGCGAAAAAATGGAAGATTTGAAAGATTTTAATTCCGAAGAATTTATTGAGGCACTTTTTAATTGATGAAAATTCTTGAAAAAACTAAATCCGCACAAGGGAGAGAAATTATACTGAAAGGCGGCGAGTCCGCTAAAAATATTCTTGTTATCGGGGTTTTTCACGGAGACGAGCCGCAGGGAAAATACTTAATCGAAAATTATCTGAATAAACATGACAGTAATTTGCTCTTTATCCCTTGCCTTAATCCTGACGGTCTGGCTCTGGGAGTTCGCACAAATTCTAACGGTGTTGATTTGAACCGTAATTTCCCGACAGAAAATTGGGAATTAACAGAAAAAAATGAATTTTTTGGCGGCCAAAAACCTGCAAGCGAAGTTGAGACACAATTTGTGATTTCAGTAATTGAAAAGTATTCCCCGAAAATTATATTGACGCTTCATGCACCTTTTAAAGTTGTAAATTACGACGGAGACGCAAGAGAAATTTGTGAGAAAATTTCGCAAATTATTAACTACCCTGTTGAGGCTTCTATTGGCTATCCAACCCCCGGAAGTTTCGGCACATATTCCGGTGTAGAGCGGAAAATTCCGACAATTACGCTTGAATTGGATGAAGAATGCGCTGTTGAAGATTTGATTGAACCTGTAAATAATATTTTAATGCTTTTAGAAGATTGTTAAGTTTGTAACGAAATTTATGCTTCACTGAAATCGGTTACCTCTGGAAGTTTTTATATAAGTAAGAGAACTTATATAAAACAAGGAGAGCTATTATGTCTTTAGAAGTAAATGGTGTGAACGCCGTTAACCCGTTCGGGAAAAAAGATAACGTGTCCGGCGATGTGCAAGAGACAAAAATAAACAGTGTATTCGGCAATGGATATAATGGTTCCAATGGCGGCAAAGCTGTTAACGAAGGCGGTAATGAATATTTTACAAACGCAATGAAAGACGGTAATGTCTCTTATAAAAAAAGTTTTTTAAATTTAAGCAACAGTTATAACTTCAAAGTAGGCGATAATGAAACCTTGAATGATTTTTGTAAAAAAATGGGACTTTCGCCTGAAATGGTAATGGATAATATTATAGGCGGCGGAACTGATTTAAACTGTAAAGCCCCGATGGGCCCTGACGGAACCAGATTTATAAATATCAGTGAAAAAGATTTGGCAGAGGCACTTGGCAAATCTCCGCAGGAGCTCAGAGAAATGTTTTAACTAAAAAAGAGATGATTTAACAATCATCTCTTTTTTAAGTTGCTTCGTCCCGAAAAACGGCGCGCTAAATGACTGAATGATTAAATAATTAATCACCTAGACAAATCGCCTGTAGGCCGCTATAGGTGCGGTTGGTGTAGCCGTAGTGGTAGCGCGTGCTAGTAGGGTTGAAGAGTCGGTAGTATGCGCCGTTCTGCGAGGACTCCTCACCCGACCACAAGTAGAAGCTGGGCTCTGGAAGACCTAAAGATGTTGCAGTACCTGACTCATAGGTTAAATTTTTTACATCATTGTATGCACCAACGGTTGGGTTGCCTTTATAGATTGCTGACGCTATTTTACCAAGGTCGGCCATTGTCGGCATGTTTCCTACTCCGCCGCATTGTTTCACCGCGCCTGCCCAGTAATCATTGTCATAGTGGCATTCTTTTATTCCAAGCTCACTTTTTTGTGCTTCACACTCCGCCTTAGTTAACGGTGTTGGTGTGAATACAGATGTAAAACATCTACCGCTATCTAGTTCTATCGCACAACTGCTTCCCAAACCGTTGGCGTTGAATAATGCTACGTCCTCGTTTTGTTTGTTCGGTTTCTTACTTCCGTTTATTTCAAATACTGCCGCTATACAATTGGACGTTGCATTTGTTACAGGCTTGTTATCTTCCGTTGACCAACTGTAGGTCTTTACAGGGTCTAATGCCTCACACTTTGTGTTGTAACTTAGTATCATTGGAGTTCCGTCACCCGTTATTATCCCAATGTTCGGACTGCTGTAATCCGCGGTATCGCTGTCCTTCATTTGAAACTGTTTACCTGTTTGAAGTTTCGTTACTTCATATTCCTTTCCGTCCAGTAACGTTATTGTGTCATACGGCCAGCAGTCTCTTAATTT
>DVIU01000145.1 GCA_018711035.1 Candidatus Scatousia excrementigallinarum | reverse complement strand
TGCATACACATGATTGCGCGACGGATTTCCGGCATCGAGCGGTGTATCAAAGAACCACTTCGGTACATAAGCATTGAACGTCAGAATCATGCCATGTCCACTCGCGGCAGTCACCTCGACGATGTGATCCGTTCCGTTGCTCTCCATATGGAATTTCGGTCTTACTTGCATATTTTCCAGAATACAGTTGACCGAAAAAGTGATCCTGTCGTTGTGATCGAAAATCAGGCAATACTCATCCAGGTTATACAGATGCACAGGCCCGCTGGAAGAAAATTTAATTTTAACTTTCCCACGCGCCTCTACAGCAAACCCGTTTGACGTCGGGTATAAAATGCCGCAATTGCTTTGCAGTACGCCGAAATATTCCTCATGCAGAAAGCTATCATACTGATCCAATTTTTGCAAAAATGAAAACGGAAAGTGCAAGGACACCTGTTCTTCGCATAGAGCGATCTCCGTACCGCTCTGCTTAAGACAAGCGTTACTCCCTTCGGAAAGCCTGTCCCCGCGCATGACAAAACCGTGTTTTTGCCCTTTCTCCATCCCATGTTTCAACGGACAGCTGCTGATCCATACAATATCCTCTTGCTCGTTTTCCAGAAATACGCGATAGGGATCTCCCTCGAGCACTACCCCGCTTTTCAGGTCATCTTTCATTCGTTTCGGAAGCATGTCATTTCCTCCCCTGTGATACGCCTGTTATTTTACCGCAAGGCAAGTACCCGTTTTTCTCGCTTTTTCGGATGACCTATTTTATCAGGGAATTTATAATAAACTACCAAGAAATTTCTTATCAGATAAAATCCCCGCCCGTGACGTACGCCGTCACGAGCGGGGATAATTGTATCCGGATTTTCATTTACGTTTGTTGACTAAATTAAAATGTACCAAAGGTTGTTTGATTGGCACAAACATCTAGGTGGAAAAGTTTTTATACTCCTTTTCAAGGTGACGTCTCATTGTAGCAAAGAATTGCTTGCGACTTGATCACTTCCATAATTATATGTACCACAAAAGTTGGACAGGCTTTGGGGCATCATTATTTGAAACGCTATTTATTCCTACAATAACTAGGAATTATTATAGGGGGAATGATGGAAAAAGACGAATTTATCAAAATCTATGCTGAAATTATAATCAAAAACAAGGCTAGCCTTTTTTAGGTGCTGGATTTTCAGTGAATTCAAACTTGCCATCTTGGGATAAGCTATTTTCAAAATGTGCGGAAGATTTAGGTATATCCCCAGAAAATCGAATGGATCACTTACAAATAGCTCAATACTATGAAACGAAACATGATCGTAATACGTTAGAAACGCTTATTGGCGAACAACTCAATAAAGCTATTGAACCCAACAAAAATTTATCTGATTTTTTATCATTGAACTTTCCTAATATTTGGACAACAAATTTTGATAAGGCCATTGAAAGATCATTGGATAGTAATCGGATATCGTATAATGTAATTACCAATGATGATAATTTAAAAATAGTATCAGACAATAAAGTCAATATTTTTAAATGTGGAGGAGATATAGAATCTCATCAGAATTTGTTTATAACTAAAACCGATTATGAAGATTATCAAATAAAAAGAACAACATTCCTTTCCTTTTTGAAAAGAGAACTTATAATTAATAATTTTTTATTTATCGGCTATAGTTTTAAAGATAGACTTTTAAAACATCAATTGAGAAGTATCAATTCAATTATTGGAAATACAACAAAACATTACGCTATTTTATTTAAAGAAGCTACTGAGACATTTCAATACTATATAAATGATTTAGAAAGAAATTATAATGTTAATGTCATTACTGTCCAAGATGAAAAAGATTTTTTGCTGTTATTAACGCTTTGACGGTCGAGGTGAAAAAACATTATGTTTATATTTCGGGCAGTATCAAAAAAGTATCTGATAATATCAATATTTTGCCACTCTGTAAAACATTAAGTAATAAATTATTATCAAATGACTTTTTTCTTGTCAGCGCCGCTGGTAGTCATATAGGCAATTATATATTTGGAGCGGTCCTAAAATATCTTGAAGAAAATAACTATGAGCAAATACGTAAAAGATTAATCATTGATCCAATTCCCAATTCCCTAGAGAAGTCGGAAATCGAAAAGCATCGTATAAGGTTATTATCTAAATATAAAAGCATCATTTTTATCTCAGGAGGTAGCGGCACAAGAGAAGAATACAAACTAGCAAAAAAACTTAATCTAGAATTGATACCAATCCCCTATACCGGAGGTGAAGCTAAAAATATATTTGATGAATTGAAAAAAAATAACTTAACTGACTTAACCGTATTAGAAAAAGAAGTAGAAATTAATAAAATCGTAGATACGGTTATTCATACTTTAACAGGGAAACGGGGTTAATTATGCTTTTTCTTTGTTTTTCCGTATTGGACAGATTGCCTTTAATTAATAATTTTAATCAGTTTATAGGTAATTTTGGTATTGAAACTTGGTACGATAGACGAAATATCTTTTTAGGTGACAAACGTCATGAAGTCAATATCACAAAAGGTGCGAAAAGCGATGCGGTAGATTATGCCGTAATATTTTATTCTGATAATTTTAAAAACGGCAATATATGCCTTGATGAATATGATATTTTAGTGGAAAGATACAAGCGTAAAGAAATTCATTTATTTCCTGTGTTTATTGGAAATGCACCGCAAAAAATAGAAGATAGATTTTCTTTATTTAAAGAACTAGTTTATAAAGAAATCAAATCGGAAGAAGATTTTTTACGCCTATCTCTACATATTGTAGCAAAAATAACGGAAGATAAACTTCAAGGGTCATCCATAAAAACTATACAGGAATATTTAAATGTCGCTGATCCAGAAAGATTAATTTTTGAGTTACTACGCGACTATGAAAATATAAATAAAAATAATATGAGTATGAGAATTGGCGTTTTGTTTAATATTTTTAAAACCATTACATTTCAACAATCATGTGAATATTTCTACAAAAAGACTATGAATTATTTATTTTATAGCAACTGTTATATGGATTACACTTATGAAGAAAAGCGTGAACTGCAAATCATGGAAAATATTGTTATTCTAGAAAGTTTACGGCTCTTTCCGATACCTAAGAATTAAATTAACTATTAATTTAGCAATTTCATTTGGTTTTTTCATGCTGTTAAGTAATTTAAGTTCAGATTGCATAATTTTGTAGCAGTATGAATTTTTGTAACTTTCCGATTCAAAGATTTCCTTTGCCGCATAACCAGTCGAAGGTATCGGTATTATCAACTTGTTATTATCTTTATCGGATATAAATCTTTCAAATTGAGCATGTACATTTTTACTGCTTGATAAGCTTTCATCTTGCCCGCAAAGTATCAGCATAGTATTACAGTCCTTTTCTATTCTTTTATTTTTTTCCTGCTTTATTTCAATAGGGTCGCCTGTAAAAATTAACGGACGGTTGATAAATCTGTTAAAAGGCATTTTTGAGTGCAGCTTTGCTCGAGCTACAACTATCTCTCCCAAGCCGCGTCCATTACCAGAATAAATGTTAAATCTGTTTTGGTATAACTCATGAATTACTGTATCAACAATTTGTTCTATATGGATTCTCAAATCATTATCTATGTTTCGAAATGACCCACAGAATAGTATATTGTGATTACAGAATCTACGATATAATTCAGATAAATAATCATCAATATCTGTGAATTTGTTCAACAATATAGATTGGATATTATATTTATCCATAAAATATTGTTGTTCATACTTTATAAATTCTTCTTTTAGTAATTCTTCTTTAGTGTTTTTTTTGCTCATTTCCTGTATAATAAATCGATAATGTGTTTTTCCATTTTCAGGAAAAACATCTTTGATTTCTCGTAAAGCATTTAATACTAAATTATCTTGAAAACTATATCCCACAAATAAGAAACTATCTAAAACTAATTGTCTTTTTAGTAATTCAAAAAATAAGCGTTGTTTTTTAAAGTATTCAAAAAAATCTGTTTTTGTCAGCACCATAGAATTCTCATCGTTAATAGTACCATTCAATTTATAAACAACATGCTCTACATTCAAATTTTTTGACAGAAGGTCTTTTGAGGTAGACAGAACAACTGGTTTAACCCCATATTCTTTGAAGATTGCATTTTCTATAATTTCATCAAAATTTGTCGTCCAAATATGGTTTAAATTGAGTTTAATAATACACTCAATATGCCTAGAAATTCCATCAAACGATAATTTGCTCTTTATGTCGCTATAAAAATTATTTGTATTATAATAATTCTTTTCTAGATCAGAAAGTAAGTAAATATCATTTGATAAATTGGCATTATAGAACATCTTTGTTTTTTCGTGAAAAATATCTTCCCATTTTCGCTTGGTCAGGTCGGCAGTCGCACCCGCACCACAAAAAATGGAGAATGAATCTATAAGCAATTGTTCCTGCAGTTGATCTATAAAAGGATAAACCATGTTCCCCCTATAATAATTCCTAGTTATTTTAGTGATATTCTATCACACTTTGGTATAATTTGCAATAGTAAATCTTACATTGGAGCAAAAAAAAATGAATCACATTGACCAATTTATCAACTATTTGCAAGCAACCAAGAATCTGTCCGAAAAAACACTATCGGCATACAGAAGCGATTTAAAACTTTTCCTTGAATTTGAATCAGACGAGCTCAACCCGGATATTTGCGCCTATGTATCTCACCTTCATCTCGACTTAAAGCTCAAGGATACCTCCATCCGCCGCAAAATCATCACGCTTAAAAACTACTATAACTACCTTGCAGACATCAACATTATTCACTACTCTCCTTTCCTTAAGCTAAAATTTAGATTTAAGCAAGAGAGACGGCTTCCCAAAACCTTGTCTATAGCAGATGTATCAAAGATACTTGCATGCTTCGAAACTGACCCTGCACTTTTGTCACCTTTTGCTCAGAAAGCTCTGATTCGCGATTCCGCCCTCATCGACCTTTTGATAAGCACGGGTATAAGAATAGGCGAGGCCGCAGCACTTACTTTAAATGACATAATTGCTACTGAACGCACGTTGCTGATTCATGGCAAAGGACGCAAGCAGCGTTTGATTTACATATCATCTCCTGTAACATGGAGCAGACTATCCGCTTTAATAAAAGAACGCAAGAAATCAGACGACGGACACCTTTTTGTAAATCGTTACGGTAAACCGCTAACAATACACGGTATTGAGGATATCTACGCAAAGTATATTAAAAAAGCAAAGTTAACTACAAAATCGACCCCGCACTACCTCCGTCACACTTTTGCAACAAACCTGCTTGCCAACGGCGCCGATCTGCGTTCCGTACAAGAAATTTTAGGACATGCCAGCGTAGCTACTACTCAAATTTACACAGAAGTGACCACAAACCGCAAGAAACAGGTACTAAAGAAGTTTAATTATAGGAATAAATTATAAAAGGCGAGACAGAAAACAAAAGTATAAATAAATTGCAGCACTACATCATTCCTGAAAAAATGTTAGCCTTAGTCATGGAGAAGACGACAGACATACCAAACGCGACTGTTGGCAATCCAACGCCTACAAACAGTTCCTTGCTACGACGAGCATTACAGTCACCACGCATATCGTTCGACCACAAACATGCGCTGTGAAACGCACAAAAAAAAGGGAAACGGTCCATTGACCGTTTCCCTTTTTTGGCTGCGGCTTGTCAGCCGAACCCGAACTTTTCACTTCTGCCAACGTCAAGGTGCGTGCCTCTCGTGTCCCGTTGAAATTGAGCACGATCCTGTCGTCGTAGAGGAATACAGAATTGATAAACCCGTC
>DVIU01000144.1 GCA_018711035.1 Candidatus Scatousia excrementigallinarum | reverse complement strand
ATACGTTGTTTCTCCTAATCCATACAAAGCAATAAATTCTTCTCGATTTTCTGGACGATATGTCGCAAGACTGACAAGTCCTTTATTCCCTATAATGGTATAGGCCGGCTTATTTTCTGTTTTCATAATTTTTGAACGAACATTGCGCAAATAAGCCAATAACTCCATATCCGTTAAAATTTGTCCATCATCATCGGCAATGACTTGAAATCCCTCATGTTCAATAAACCGTTCACTATGCGTAATGGTATGTACTTTTACAGGTTCTTTATCTTTAGAAGATGGAATATTTTGAGCTTCTTTTATTTTAGGCATTTCAATGATAGGTGATTTTGGGTAAGAAGGCTTATCGACTGACACATCATCTTCAAACCCAGAAGTAATCCACCGATGATAATAATCAGGAGACATTCTCCGACCACATCCGGTATTATCGGACTTATAATTCGTGCAGCCTAAAATTGCTCCGTTGGCAGTCTTTTTAACGACGAGATAACCATCTTTACACCAATCACATTTTTGGATTGACATATCGCCGCCCGCTAAATCGTTGGAAATGAAATTACAAATCTCTGGTTCATTTGTACACATCCATAAACGGAAACCGTAGCTCTTTTTATAACGCAGCTGTAAAGGATATCCGCAAATAGGGCATTTTTTCATTAACCCAATACTTGTGTCCTTTTCCGTATTCAATTTTCCATGCACCGTTATATTGGGATAATCCTTTATTAACTCCAAGATGAATTCCGATGGATGGTTTTCAGGCGTAACGATAAAGACCCTGTTTTTTGTACGCGTCATAGCAACATAGAAAAGTCTCCGCTCTTCCGCATATTCAATCGACGTGTCATCCTTAATGACGTATTTCATCACAGGATCATCATCAATTTTAGAAGGAAATCCAAAGATTTCATTTCTTGCGTTTACAATGATAACATTGTCATATCCCAACCCCTTCGAACTATGTGCCGTAAGGAATTCCAACTTGGCACGCGGGTGTTTTTTACTGAAAATTTTCCCGTTATTCTCATCGTAAACGAAGTCTTTAGAAAAACAAAGGTTCCGCGCATCAAAATTAAATCGACCGATCAACAGAATGGATGAATTGATGCTTTTCCCTTCACGCTTATTTTGTTCCAGAATTTTTCCTATAAGGTCTTCTACCTGTTTCCCTAAGTGAAAAAATTTACCACCTTTCCCTTTATACTGTTTCCTGTCATATTCTTCACTATATGTTTGAATGACCACCGGCTTTTGTATATGCTTTGGAGAAATCAAGGACTTCTTGATTTGACTATCATTACGCTGCACAAATCTGCCTGCAATATCAATAACCTCTTGTGCATTGCGATAAGTTTTCGTTATTTTTAATTCTTCACCATATCCCATGATTTCGCAAAAATGAGTAAATAGCGAGATGTCGGATCCGCTGAAAGCATAAATCGATTGCCAATCGTCGCCTACAGCAATGATTTTTGCCTGACAAATTTTTGACAATTCTTTTGTCAGATCAAATCTTTGACGTGAAATATCTTGATATTCATCAACAATAATATATTTGAAATCAAGCTCTTCATGTGCAATTTGCTTTTCACGCAGTATTCTTGCCGAATCATTGATCATGTCTTGGAAGTCAATGGCATTTGCCTCCGACAATTTCTTTTGATATTCTAAATAGCAAGCCTTACAAACATCTAAAAATAACTTCGTCCTCACATTGGCGTTCATGCGCTCAAAACGATAAAAATCGTCAAGCGTATAGCCATCCGTCTTGAAGTTATTGATAAACGTACAAATAAGTTTTACAAGCTTTACGATGTATCTGTTTTCTTCTGTATTTACTAACTTTGTAAAAATCTCCTCAGAGGGACGTTTTTGCAAGATAAATCCATATGCTTCTAACTGTTCCTGTAAATGTTCCAGAATATCCCGACCGTCATTATACCGAGAAAAGGTGTATATAAGCGTTGTCCCGTGCTTTTTGTGCAGTGCGATTTTATCTTGTATCTCTTGCTTGTATCTATTAAGTTCTTCGACAGAGTAAAAACTATGCTGTCCGCTTTCCGTAATGCCGAAATGCTCTATATATGCAATCTTTTCTCCTTGCCTTATACAAAAATCCGGAGTATAAGGCTTTTTGGCTTTCATGATATGGTATGGATATATTTCTTCATAGGCATAATCTATTTGATGTAAATACAGAAAATTAGCAATTCGAACTTCTTGCTCCGAACGCAATACTTCATTGGTGATCGTAGTAACTTTGTTCGTCCGGCGGTCGATTATTTGAGCATTGTATTCATTCACATTGCTTTTTAATGTGCTAAAATTAGCTTTAGATATATAGTTGAAAAACAGATTGATATCGTCGCCTTCATAGGGGGCATCAAAATATGACCCGAAGAACATGATCAATTTATCGACCAAATCGGGTTGTTCAAGAATATTTCCCTTCAAGTAATTATTGACGGCATTGTATAAAAAGCCATCACCGACTATTTTCTTTTTGCTGTCTTCCTGTTTCCGAAGGATTGCATATCCGGCACTGTGAAAAGTCGTAATTGGACAAGGAATTAAAAGCCCGTCATTGATGCGTTCTTTTAACTCTCCGACAGCTTTGTTTGTAAACGAAATAACAAGAATTTGCTTTGGATCAATATGCCGCTTTTCAACCAAATAGCGAACTTTTGCCGCAACAGTGGTTGTTTTTCCCGCACCTGCACCTGCGATGATCAAAGTGTAATCTTCATCAGATAAAACGACTCTCCGTTGTTCGTCATCAAGTAAAATATTTGGATCGACCTCGTATAATATCCTGTCCAAATAACTCTTTTCGGAATGGAGATGGTCGACTATATATGATTCGTTATGCTCCTGAAAGATGGAGGAGCCTTTCTTTAAGTCAACGATATCTTCATAAAAACAAAGAAACTTATTGATTTCTGCTTCCTGTACATGGTTTTGCTTGCAATAATAAGACAGTGTTATTGCTTTTTTTGCGCTATCAAAGAAAGTATAAACATCTTTATACTTATCAAGCAAGTATTTATAATCACTGCGGGCGATAAATTTATCTGCGGTCATCAATTTCTCAAATTCTTGATTACACGCAATCGCTATTTTGTATTCGTTAGGTATATTAGATTGATTGCTGATAGTCTTTTTCCTGAATAATTTAGCAAATAAGCCCATTGCCAGCATCTCCAATTATAAAAAACTTTTTATAAAGCAGTAACACTTATTTATATAATACCATAAATGGTGATTTTTTTCAAGTGAAACCCGCTTTTTTATGAGTACTTTACTATATACAGAATAATACAAACAAATGTTCTTATTTTTGCTTGACAAGCGGGGTTACCGTGTGATATAATGCGAAATGTATCAAGCAAAATGCCCGTATCGGTGAAAGAAACGAGCGGTCAGGTCTGTTCCCATTGCCTTATGCAGTTTGCTACTGTTCGGCAAATATGGCTTTAACGGACTTGATTGGCTGACGACGAATCG
>DVIU01000006.1 GCA_018711035.1 Candidatus Scatousia excrementigallinarum | reverse complement strand
ATAACGGCTGTTCAGGTAGTACAAGCCCGTTTCCGTGTCGTAATAATACCCGCGGTAACGGAACGGATTCAGTTTTGCTACACTACTATTATACGACATATTTTCCGTGATGTCAATACCGACCTTTTCCGCGCTCTTGTGGGTTATTACCTCTGCAAAGAAAAGCGACCGCACAAACGTGCGGCCGCTCTCTTGTTTGGTCTTATTTTTTCTTTCGGATAATTTTTCCCTGAAATAGTGCTTCAAATTCTTCTATGCTTCCTTCTGTCAGTAAATTTTTTTGACATATAAAACCGCCGAGTTTAGGAAAACGTAACTTTAAATAATACCAATCTCCATTATCTTCCACACTTTTAATCGACAGTAAAGATTTTTTAATTATCCTTGTCGGTTTACCTAAAGCAATATATAGACTCTCCTCTTTTCCATCAATTACAATTCTTTGGGGAACTGATATCTCCAATGTTTTATTTTTTTGCAGATATGGAGCACTAGCAATTATAGGTACTATTAAAATCAACGGAATAAGGAAAAATAAAAGCTCCATCCAATTAAGTATATATGCTAATGTAATAACAATTACACCCCCAAAAATTGCAACAATGAAAGCAACAATTACTCCAGTTATTGATTGTTCTTTCAAAATAGACTTTTTACAAATATCGGATAATTCACCCTTAAACTCAAGCATAATTGCAACCTCCTCATACTAATTTTAGTAAATCATATAAATACAACTCAAATCTATCATTCCTACTTTTGTAAAATTAGATTTCGTTTTTCTATATGCAGGATGTTTTGGGGTTTCTCCTGGCTTTTCCGGTTTATAAGAAGGATTCCCCCATTCTATTGGCTGCATAGATATTCCAATTATTGGAGCAACAAACATCGCAATTGCATTATACGCTAATGCCCCCAAAGCGAATGCCCTCGCCGCTGTAACTCCTAAAATATAGGTAGATAGTCCAGCAGAACCAAATATTGCAGCCCCCGCGCCAATAGTTGCGATAACCAAGCCACCCGCAGCAAATCCCATTGCTCCACCAAGGAATATATCGCCTACAACAGCCCAACCCGTTTTCCCTTGATTATGTGCAGTAACTCCACCAGTAACCATTCCTGCAACAGTAAACGCGCCTAATATTAATGCTATTAAAATAGGAAAAGCACCCCCAAAATCGTAATACATAACAGGATTATTATAGCAATAAGCAAACAGGTTAAGCCCGTTGATATCGGTCGGCTGTATATAGCTTATGTCGTCCGCGTTGATAAACCTGCCAATGGAAGGATCGTAATAGCGGCTGTTCAGGTAGTACAAGCCCGTTTCCGTGTCGTAATAATACCCACGGTAGCGGAACGGATTCAGTTTTGCTACACTACTATTATACGACATTTCTTCCGTGATGTCAATACCAGCCCTTTCCGCTCTTTTGGGGAGTATTCCCCAGCAAAGAAAAGCGGCCGCACAAATGTGCGACCGCTCTCTTGTTTGGTCTTATTTTTTCTTTCGGATAATTTTTCCCTGAAATAGTGCTTCAAATTCTTCTATGCTTCCTTCTGTCAGTAAATCTTTTTGACAAACGATGCTATTATTCATATCTCCGTAAATAACATAATAACAATCTTCGTCATCTAAAACTTTCTTAATTTTCTTTATAGGTTTTTCTACCGGTTTAGGCCATAAAGGACATTCCTGTACTATTTTTTCCTCGTCGATTGTAATATGATATTCCCAACGAAAAGGAAGTTTTTTTCGGGGATTCCATAGTGTGAATAATAAAACTACGATAAGAACCCCCGATGCTAAAAGCCACCTTTTCAACTCTCCATTGAGTAAAAACCATAATACTCCACCTACAATAATTATAGCGATAAAATTTATTGCACAAACACGAAAAACATGTTGCTGCCTTTTCTTGAATGTTTTAGATTGAATCTCATCAGACACTACCCCAGAAAAAATAATCATAACTATCCTCCTCGTATAATAAAGTTACAAGCCAAATATTTGATCTATCAGCCAACGAGTACCTGAAGCTACCGAACTAATAAATAAGAGCTTTGTTAGAGTTTCTCCCAAATATAAACTCGACCAAGTGAATAAATTGCGCAAAAAACTTGGCATTGCAGCCGACAATAATCCTTTGGCTATTCCATAACTGATACTGTCTTTTATCAATTCTTTTCCCAACAGTCCTTTTAATGCCAACTTATCAAAAGCTCCAGTTTTACCTCCTACAAAGCCAATCGCAAAAGTAGCACCACCTTTTACTAAGCCTGCAATACCAGCAGTAAACATACCTCCGACAGACCATTCTCTATCTGTACGCAATCCGTTTTCCAAAGAATATGAAACCATCCCCGCAGCGGCTCCGACACCAAGTGATAAACCTAAAGCAGCTTCTGTAGAAAGGCCAAAACCCATTAAGCCTGCCGACGCTAAACCAGCAGCTCCGCCGAGCGCTAAAATTCCGCCCATCGCTCCGCCCATTACAGCTCCACCTGCAATAGCTCCGAACAATCCCCAGCCTCTCTGTCCTGCATTATAGGCGCTTATACCATTCATTGTTCCACTTATTGCGGCGCCAATTAATACAGCGCCTAAGAAAAACCAAAAGAATGTTCCATTCGGATCAGTATACATCACGGGATTGTTCCCGCAGTAAGCAAACAGGTTCAGCCCGTTGATGTCGGTCGGCTGAATATAGCTTATGTCATCCGCGTTGATAAACCTGCCAATAGAAGGATCGTAATAACGGCTG
>DVIU01000143.1 GCA_018711035.1 Candidatus Scatousia excrementigallinarum | reverse complement strand
ATCTTTAATCATCTTCTGAAAGTTGGGGCGGTTGTCAGTCTTGGCGGACTGCGCCCTGTCTATGTAATTGCCGATAACCTCAATATTGTTGAAGTTGGCGTACTCTAAACATTCCCGAAGCTGCCCTTCAATACTCGCCTCATTCTGTTTTTCAGATGAAAACCTTGCGTATATTACTGCTTTCATAACTTCTATTTCTTAAACTATATTTAAATTATATGCGTTAACTTATTCCGACAAGAATTCCTGCAATTTTTTCAGAAAACGCCAAATAGCTTTAGATTCATCAAGAACATCTGGAAGGTTCTCTAAGGCACTAATAATCCATTTTGACTTATTTGATTGTTTACCAACGCCGTAATCAGTTAACCAAGATTCAAGTTCACCAACTGGCACAATAAAAAGACCTATGCTTGCGCAATTTTCGTACAATGAATCAAAAATAGTTTTAAACTCATCAGGTAACGCTTCTCTGCCACTATCTTTAAAATTTGCCAATTCATCAGATTCTTTATGTAAACGTTTTAAAGCTTGTCTAAATTCGTATAATTTTGATTCACTTGTTTGTGAATCTGCATCAACACGATCAATCAACTCTTGAGTTTTTTGTTTTAACTCATTTAAAATTATAGATTTATCCCTATCATCAAACGCTTTATAAAGCTTATCACGCTCTTGCAATATCTTTTCTTTTAACTCTGTGTTATTTGATGTTGAAAGAATAGCATTAAACTCATGCTTATCTCTTATTACATCTGCATCGGCTATCATTGCATATTTAACACCAAGCTTCTGATAGGGGGATATTACCTTTTTTAACGTTTGCTTATTGTGCGCATTAACAAAATGGATTTCATCAATAGCTCCAATTTTTTGGAATAGTCTCTGATAAAAAATACAATCAGCATCACCCTCTGTTGCTACGACACCTTTATAAAACATCCCTTCAAGTACGCGCGCAGATGACAGTAAGGGATCAGTTACAATCTGCTTAAGGATGTCTGATTCCAAAAGGTTTGCTGTTGTTATATCTTCTTTTGAGCGTTCTAAGCGAATTATTTTACTATCTTGTGCTACACTAATCAAACCTCTCAAAAAGTCTGCACTATGCGTTGCAATAAATACCTGCGTATTGTCATCTACTAATTCAGATATAATTTGTCCAAGTTGTAAGGCCTGCGGCGGGTGAAGAAATGCCTCTGGTTCATCTATTAATATTACAGGTCTTTTAACTGACACAAGAGCACTTATAATGCCAACAATACTTCTTAAGCCATCGCCTTGGACATCAAGATTGGGGAAGGACTCTAAATAATTGTACGCATCTTGTGAACTTAAAGGCATTGCACCTAAATCTTGTCCCACCTTAATCTCAAGCGAACCAATGTTATATGGACTTAAGCAAATATCAACATCAAAAATTTTCTTTATAATTGTTTTTAACTTAATCTCAGCATCTTTACCTGATAAATATAATGCTTCTAAGACATTTTTTGCGCCACGTTTATCCAAAGGGCCATTTTCATTACAACTCAAAGCCAACCGCAAACGATTATCTGTATTTAGAAAAGTTATTAATCCAGGCCCAGTATATTGCTTAAAAGTTTTGTAATCATTTTTAAGCCAAATATTCAAAGTGTCTATCAAATTATTACCAGATGATCCAAAAGGTTCGCTATCAAATGTTGGTGAGATATGTTTGAGCTCTTGAGTTCCGTGCTTATTTTGTATCTTCATACCATAAGCTTCGGCCATTTCCTCCCAAGATTTTGGGGTAGGAATATCTACACTTTCTACAACTATTGTGCTATTGTTAGGAGTAGTTAAGATAGAAAGCATATCTTTAAGAAATTGTGTTTTTCCACAATTATTTGCGCCAACAAAAACATTGATTCTACCAGGCACTATTTCTATACCAGTTTTTAACTTTATCCTTTCTATTTTGTATTTATAAGGCATATTTTATCTTTTCCTCTTTGTAGATATTGTTTAATTTTGTTTACTTACGCTCATTTCTCATTTGCTCCACATACCCAAGCAAATATAAGAATGCCGGGGCGGGAATGCGGTAGATGCTCTTATCACCGTATGAATACAGCCCAAAGTCGTCAGGTCGCTTTGTAATTACAAGATTGGGGTGCTTTGCACTTGCCTCTGTGACTATTGCGTCCTCTTCTGAAATTTTTGCCTGTTCGCGATACTTCACCTCTATCATTATGGGAGAAAACCTTTCGGACTTAACGACGATATCGATCTCTTTGCCCTTTCCTCCGCCGCGATAGTAGCCGACAAAGGGCGAATCGGCATAGTAAAACGCCTTGATGTGTTTATAGACGGCAGTCTCGGCAATCAGTCCGAGCTCCTCAGGATCATTGGTTATGTCGTCCTTCATTAAAACAGCGTTACGCATGGCGGCGTCGGCAATATAAATCTTATTCTGGTTCTTCAAAACCTTCTTTGCGTCGAGCGTGACGAGCGGGCTTACATAGATAAGGCTTGCGCTCTCTAAATAGGAGATATACTTTTCTATCGTCGTACGGCTCACGCCGTCCATTTCTTTGCCCATCGTCTGCAAGTTTATGATATTGGAAGAATTGTAGCAAAGATAGAGGAAAATGCGTTCTATATCAGCAATATTGCGTATGCCGTAAATTGCAGGAATATCTCTCTTCAACGCCTTATCTACAATATCTTCGCGCAAAATACGCTGCGCATAGAGGTCATCCTTGCTTAAAGCAAGTTCCGGGAAACCACCAACCTGCAGGTAGCGGATAAAATGCACCTGCAAAATGGAGAGTTTGCGAAGAATATCCTGTTGTTCGCGCTCGTCGCGCAAATATAGCTGCGTGGGCTTTATGTCGTTAGGTAGTTGCGGCACAGTGATATCTAAAAGCTCACAATATTCAAAAAATGAGAGCGTGGGCACGTGAATTACCTTCCACCTGCCAAGGCCGCTCTCCGAAATTTTATCCGATAGAACGGGGCTTGCCGAACCCGTCGCCATAATTTTTATATTCGGATTTGTATCGTATAAAATTTTGAGCCAGCTGTTCCAGTCGGAAGCATACTGAATTTCATCAAAGAAGCAATATACCGTTTGACTTGCGGAAATATTGGAGCGATAGGTTTCGATTACTGTGTTTATGGAGCAGAGCTTTAAAAGCGGGTGATCGAACGATACAAACAAAATATCCTTGGGCGATACGCCAGTCTGTAAAAGCTCGGAAATAGCCTGATACATTATTGTAGTTTTGCCCGTTCGCCTCGCGCCGCACAGAACGATCGAACGGCGGATATCCTCGTGCATCATACTATTGAATGCCTCAAAGTAGGCAAAGCGGTGCATAGGCTTTACAAAGTCCTTTTGAATAAAGCCCGTCCTCCACCACGAATTATAAGAATATAAAAGGTCTAAAATGTTTTCCTGATTGACGATAGACATAAACAAAGCCTCCTTGCCAATATTATAGCATAGTAATTACAGTTTTGCAATACTATTAGTAATTTTTCTTTAAATAATTGCTATTACAATAGTAATTATTTACAAAAAAATGACCATTATATACCCAAATATGCAAAATCCCCCGAGTCGATTTCGGCTCGGGGGATGTGTTTTTATAAACTCTTCAAAAATGCAACCAGAAGTTGGCGTTGGGTGGGCGAGAGGGATGAAAAATTGAATGTGTAATTTTCCTCCTCGTTTGGGCAGTCAAAAAACTCTTTCAGCGTCAGACCAAGTCCCCAGCAGATATGATCAAGATATTCCACCGTTGGACTCTTCTCACCGCGTTCTAATTGATAAATGTATGTCGGAGAGACACCGGCAGCGTTTGCCAAAGCGTTTTGCGTCATCTTTTTTGCTTCCCGCAATTCTTTGATCCTGTTGGCAACTTCGCTTTTTTCCATAACCATAGCCCTCACAAACTAAAACTATAGTTATAGTTTATTCCTTTTAAGTACCACATATTAAAACTTTCGTATTGACGTTCTTTTACTATTGTGTTATAATATCATCACGATAGTAAAAAATACGCACATGGATATGAACAATAGTAAAGCAAAAGGACAAACCAAATCGAAAGAGCGCGTGCGCGACCACGGCGAAGTATTCACTGCAGAACGGGAAGT
>DVIU01000142.1 GCA_018711035.1 Candidatus Scatousia excrementigallinarum | reverse complement strand
CATATTGAGAAACAGAACTGATAGTGTTTGAGCCGCGTTTGTAACTTATGCATTTTTCAATCATTTCCGTTTCAGGATTAAGTTCTTTAACCATACTTACACTTTTGCCGTCATTTCTAAAAACAGTTATCTTTGAAACTTTGCCATACTGAAGGTTATATTCATGTATGGATGACAGTTTATTCTCATCACGAAAATGATAGTTTAGTGTTCTAAGTTTTTTACCTGATTGAATATCATACTCTGTCACGGCTTTAAACAAGGTAAAATTTGTTGTTTTTATTTTATTACCTGAATTTTCGTCAAATTCGTCAATTGATTTTATTTTTTTATCATCAAAATAGTCATATTTTATTGTCTTAATTTTATTGCCTGTTTTCTGGCTGAATTTTGTAACAGATTCGACTCTGTCTGTATTTTTCCGGTAAATAACTTCATCCTCAAAAATCATCTCGGGCTCTATCAAAACAGATTCAGGAAGAAGCGAAAAGTCCTTAATATTATCTTTGACATTTCGGAGAATATTTGAAACCATAACTTTAAACCCTCTTTCTAATCCTGAGCCGCTACAGACGCGCTTTTTCATAAAAACGACTCCGCCGCGCAAACATGTACGACTCATATTTTAAACTCTAGTTTCAAACATTATACAAAGCTAAAAATACAATATTAATAACCCGAGTGGGTATATTTTTATGTGGAATGTTTGTTTTGTTTTTCAATAAGCTTCAAAAGCTGTCTGTAAGCGCTTCCCCATTCAGCCATAGCGTCCAGAACTACAGCAAGACTGTAACCGACATCCGTCAGAGTATATTCCACGCGGGGAGGCACTTCCGGAAAAACACGGCGTTCCACAAGACCGTTATCTTCCATGTCTCTTAGATTTGAGGTAAGGACTTTTTGTGTAATTGTACCTAATGCTTTTTTAAGCTCTCCAAACCTTTTTGTCCCGGTTAAGAGTTCTCTGATTATCAAAACTTTCCATTTTGAACCCAGCAGCATTAATGTAATCTCTACCGGACACTTTGGCAGGTCTTTAACTAGCATAAATTCTCCGTTAGTATCTGAAAGTAACTATACAAATTATAATAATACAAAGGCTTTCAGAGTGCAATTATGTAATATTCTTATGATATAATAAAGAAAAAAAAAGAGGGAATTTATGTATAGAACAGGTATTGGTTATGATATTCACAAACTCACGACAGGACGTGATTTAATAATAGGTGGTGTTAAAATCACACATGAAAAGGGGCTTCTCGGCCATTCCGACGCAGATGTGCTTATCCACGCTATCATAGATGCTATGCTCGGGGCTCTGGCACTTGCTGATATAGGCACACTGTTTCCTGACACGGATCCTAAATATAAAAATATTGACAGCACAATTCTGTTAAAACATGTTTATGAACTTATCAGAGAAAAAGGTTACGAAATAGAAAATCTCGACAGCAACATTATCGCACAACAGCCTAAGATGATGCCTTATATTCCTAAAATGAAAGAGGTCTTGTGCGGGATTCTGGGTCTTGATTTAACAAAACTTTCAATTAAAGCAAAAACAAAAGAAAAACTTGACGCGGTAGGGCAGGAGCTTGCCATAGAATCAAATGCCGTTGTATTACTGAAAAAGGTTTAGATGGATATTATTAAGGAAGTAAGAAAAAGAATTGAGCAGGAAGCAGATGAAAAATATCAAAAATTTTCGTCTGCTCTGCTTCCCGGTATTAACAATCTTGCAGGAGTAAGACTGCCGGTTTTACGCAAAATTGCACGTGAAATTTATAAATCCGACTGGAAAACTTATCTGAGAAATACAGATTGCCGGTTCATGGAAGAAACGATGCTTAAAGGTATGGTTATCGGTCTTATTCAAGATGAGCCGTCAAATATATTACAACAGGTAAGAACTTTTATTCCCCAGATAAATAGCTGGTCGGTTTGTGATAGTTTTTGCTGCGGTTTGAAATTCGTTAACCAAAATAAAGAACTTGTGTGGGATTTTTTGCAGAAATATCTTAACTCTCAGAAAGAATTTGAAATCCGTTTTGCAGTTGTAGTTATACTTAATTACTATATAGAAAAAGATTATATAGACAAAGTACTTGATATACTAGGGAATATCAGGACAAATGATTACTATGCCCAAATGGCAGTAGCCTGGGCAGTTTCCATTTGTTATGTGAAATTTGAGACTAAAACATACAAATTCCTCAAAAACTCTAAACTTGACAAAATTATTTTTAACAAATCCATTCAAAAAATAATTGAATCTAACAGGATTTCTAAGGAAACCAAAGCAAAATTGAAATTAATGAAAAATGATTAAATAAGTCCCAGTCTTTCGAGTTTAGATTTATGAGAATTAACAGTATGCTCACTTATACCTAATTTTTGCGAAATTTCTTTCTCATCAAAATCGTATTTTAACATTTCAAGTACAAGTTTTTCATTTTCATTTAAAGAATCATTACCTATTTCGTTCATGATACAATAATCCCCCCGTGAATTATAACTTATTATTATACAATAAAATTAAAACGAAAAATAGTAGACAAATGGCTATATTTTTACTTTACTTTTTTCACTTAAAGTGCAATAATATCGGGTATGTTAGCAATGGATGATAAAAAAACGGCTGCGGGCTTTTCTATTGCTTCAAATGCCTCTATAATTATATTAAAACTTATTGCAGGAGCTGTCTCCGGCAGCATCAGTATAATTTCGGAGGCTGTTCATTCTCTGAGTGATTTTCTGGCTTCTGTTCTTACTTTTTTCGCAGTAATGAAATCTTCCGAACCTGCCGATAAAAAACACCCTTTCGGCCATGGCAGATATGAAGATATGTCCGGTTTTATCGAAGGCGGATTAATTATATTTGCGGCTGTTTTCATTATCTATGAAGCCGGCAAAAAGCTTATTTTCGGATATTCGATGGAAACAGAGTCATGCATTGGTATCGCGGTTATGGCATTTGCTGTTGCTGCAAATTTTCTGGTAAGCTCCTATCTTTTTCGTATAGCAAAGAAAACCAATTCCATTTCTCTTTATGCTGATGCAGAACATTTAAGAACGGATATATGGTCTTCTCTCGGTGTATTAATCGGATTAATTTTAATAAAATTTACCGGCCTGTTTATTCTTGACCCTATCATCGCAATAATAGTTGCTTCTTTTATTTTGCGTGCGGGAATAAATATTTCACGAACAACTTTAAACAATCTGCTTGACGCTTCACTGCCGTCAGAAGATTTAGTAAAAATATCAGAATCTGTTGACTGTTTTAAAAAAGACGGTTTAATCCGCTGCAAAGATTTAAAAGGCAGAAGTGTCGGCCCAGGAAAACAAATTGAAATAACATTAATTTTTCCTAAAAATATGACTATAGAAGATTGTCATAATATATGTGACAAAATTGAAGAAAAAATTAAACAGAAACTTGGAACATGTAATATTTCTATTCATGCCGAACCTGAAATTTCAAATATATTACACACAAAACCCTAGTTTTTAATTGTTTTTCCGAGTCTTTTAACAGTTTCAATATCTTCTTGAGGTTTTTTGCCTGTTGTTGTAAGGTAATTGCCTATTAAAATTCCTTCTACGCAAGATTTGAGGGCTTTTTCCTGATTTTCTTGCGATAATCTCATTCTTCCGCCGCAAAAACGCAAAACAGCGTCCTGATTAGCGATTTTAAATACAGCAAGTGTTCTTAATATATTTTCTTCATCAATTTTATCATGATAGTTCTCAAACGGTGTTTGAGGGATTGGCATAAGAATATTAATAGGAATACTGTCAGGTTCAATTTCTGAAAGTTCCATTGCCATTTCTATACGTTGTTCAACACTTTCACCCATTCCCAGAATAACTCCGCAGCAGAGTTCCATTCCGTATTTTTTAACAAGTTTGCAGGTATTCAATCTATCCTGCCACGTGTGGGTGGTACAAACATTCGGGTAATAAGATTCAGAGCTGTTTATGTTGTGGTGAAATCTTTTTAAACCGGCAGCAGCAAGAGCCTTCGCCTGTTCGTCGTCCAAAATACCTATAGATGCACAGCTTTTAATCCCTTCTACTTTATTTAAAGCTTTTATCATTTCAAGAACTTTATCAAAATCTTCTTCGTCGGGAGTTTTGCCGGAAGTTACGACAGCGAATCTGTCCGCCTTGTTTTCTCTTGATTCTTCCGCAGCTTTTATAACGTCTTTTACAGGAATTAAGGGATAGGATTCAATATCTGTTCTGTAGTGCGAACTCTGGGCACAGTATTTACAATTTTGTGAACACTTACCGTTACGGGCATTTACAATTGAACAAAACTCAACTGTATCTTTAATATATTTTGAAGAAAGCTGCAATAATTCTTTCAAGTCCATGTTATATAATTTTAGCAATTCTTCTTTTGATAATTTAGTTTTAGCTGTCATAAAAATTCTCCCTAACGGGAAAAATCTTATGTCAAAGACATTGTAAAGTCAATTTTTACGGAGCAGGAGGGGATTTTTTCCTGAATATTTTTTCAAAACCGTCTTTGAAGAATTGGCAGAAACTATTCCAACTGTTTTTAATTTTTGATGTATCAAAAGTTTTTATTTTATTAAATCCGTCTTTAACAGAAGGTATATTTTTTAATTTAGCGAGTCCGAAAATACCAAGACCTACAACAAGAGCACCAAAAAGAACCTTTTTCCATAAAGGATTCGCAGATTGTTTATTTGTCGGATTTTTATAAATCATCTCATCTTTTAGAGGCTGCTGTAAATTTGCCTGAGGCAGTGCAAACTGAGGACTGCCCATATAGCGCGGCTGTGTTCCGGTTATAAATGCCGCTCCGTCGCAATCAAGTATTCCGTTTGCGGCTGCCATATCGAGTGCATTTACTAAATTCGGTGATAACATCTTTTTTCCAACCCTTTTTGCTTAAAAGCGCACACGCTTTCATAACTACACATTTATATAAAGTTTGCTTTTTTTTAATAATTGCTTTTTTACCGTGTGTTTGTTAAATTTTATTAATATGAGAGAATTTTTTATTAACAACAAATTACTGATTTTACTGTGGGTATTGTGTATTTTTGCGCTTATAATCTTTACCGGACATTATTCAAATATCCTTCTCGATGTAGGCAGAGAGGTATATTATCCGGAAAGGATTCTGGAGGGTAAAGTATTATATAAAGACTTATTTAATATATACGGGCCTTTTGCCTATCAGTGGAATGCGTTATTATACGCTGTTTTCGGAAAAAAGCTTTCCACTCTTTATATTTCAGGAGGAATTTGCTCTATTGGAATTGTGAGTGCAATTTATCTTATTGCAAACAAATTCTTTTCAAAATCTCTGAGTTTTGTTTTCGGCTGCCTCACAATCGCTACCGGAATTTGTGCGCCGCATTTATTTAATTTTACTTTTCCGTACAGTCAGGCTATGCTTTTCGGTACTGTAGGATTTTTATATTCACTGTTTTTTATCTTAAAATTTAGCGAAACAAAAGATTCTAAATTCTTGTATATTTCGGCTTTGCTTGCAGGCTTTTGCGCTGCTAACAAGTATGATTTTTTATTATATGCTCTGTTTGTTTTCGGGGTTGCCTGTTTTACAAAAAATATCAGATATATTCTGAACGCAATAACTTGTTTTGCAATAGTTCCCTTGATTTCGTTCGGAATATTATTTTTACAGGGAGTAAATTTTGTTCATCTGCTTGATACTGCACAGGTTCTAAGTAACATAGCAAAATCCGATACTTTAAAATATTTCTACTCAACACAGGGAATATTTTTCAACAAACAAATGCTCACTTTATGGCCAATCAGTGCTTTGAAAACTCTATTTCTTGCAGGTGGACTTTTCTGCGGAATAAAACTATTTGATAATAACAGAATCTATGGCTGGACAGTAACGTCTTTATTCACAATTCTGACGGTTATTTTTACTACTCCCGCAAATTACGTTTTTGTATTGCCTGCGCTGTTATTAGCAAGTTTGTTCAGTATAAAAAAATTCAGAGAAAACTCCCGATTATTAATTCTCGTTCTTGCAGTTTTGTCTGTAAGCGTCAAATCTTTCCTCAGTCTTACACCTATGAATTACGGGAATTACTGTTTTGTAATCTCTTTAATCGCAGTATTTGCGCTAGCACTTTCTTACATTGATAAAAAATATCAAAAAGCAGTGCTTATTTTTATGGCAGCAACAGCATTGTGTTTCTTCGCAAGATTCTCCTACAACAGAATTTATTTAAAAACAAAAATTGAAGTTCCGCGCGGAACTATTTATACAAATGCTGAAGATGGAAACGCTGCGGTTGAGCTTCTGGGATATTTAAAATATAAAAAAGTAAAAAATGTTGTAATTTATCCTGAAGGTTTGCTTTTAAACTTCCTTTCCGATACAAACTCCGACGACTATTATAATTCGATGATTCCTTTGTATGAAGAAGTTTTTGGAGATGAGAGGTATATTGATTATTTTGCACAGAAACGTCCGGAATATTTTGTTTTGAGTAACCTTAATACAAAAGATTATTATTATGAAACAATTTGCGTTAATTACGCAATCCCGTTCTGCAAATTTCTCGCAGCAGCTTACAGACCTGTTGAAGGCATAGATTATGGCAGAAGATTTTTAATATATAACCGCGAGTAATTTTTATGATAAAATTTTAATAAAAAAGAGGGAATAAGAATGGATAAATTTTACATAACAACAGCAATAGACTACGTAAACGGCGCGCCGCATATCGGGCACGCTTACGAAAAAATTTTAACAGATATTATAGCAAGACATTTTTCACAGAGAACGGATGGAATGTTCTTTCTGACTGGTACTGATGAACACGGAATAAAAATTCAAAAAACCGCCGCTGCTAAAGGTATTACACCAAAAGAACTCTGCGACGAAAATGCTCAAAAATTTAAAGATGCTTGGAAAGCTCTTGATATTAATTATAACAAATTTATAAGAACAACAGACGATTATCACGAAAAAGCTGTTCAGAAAATATTTAAAAAACTCGTTGAAAAAGGCGATATCTACAAACACTCTTATGAAGGTTTGTACTGCACAGGCTGTGAATGCTTCCTTAACCCGAAAGATTTAACGGAAGACGGACTTTGCCCTGACCATATGAAAAAACCGGAAGTTGTTAAAGAAGAAAATTACTTCTTTAAACTTACAAAGTACAAAGACGCTATCATTAAACATATTAAAGAAAATCCTGACTTTATAGTTCCGTCTTTCAGAGCAAACGAGGTTTTGAATCAGCTTGAAGATATACAGGACATTTCTGTTTCGCGTGCAAAATCAAATGTCCAGTGGGGTATTGATGTTCTGGATGACCCTGAACAGTCAATCTATGTTTGGATTGATGCATTGTCAAACTATATTACGGCACTGGGTTACGATACTGAGGAAAACTCTGATGAATTCAAAAAATACTGGCCTGCCGACGTTCAGGTTATAGGAAAAGATATTCTCAAATTCCACAGCATATACTGGCCTGCATTTTTGCTTGCGCTTGACCTTCCATTGCCAAAACACATTCTTGCTCACGGCTGGATTACAATTGACGAAACTAAGATGTCAAAATCACTCGGCAATGTAATTTCACCTACATCAGTTCTGGAAACTTTTGAATTAAAAGAACCGGATGCTTTCAGATATTACATGGCAACATCAGCTCCTTGCGGACGCGATGGAAATTATTCCGACGAAGATTTCAAAGAAAAAGTAAACGCACATCTTGCAAACAGCATGGGAAACTTATTAAACAGAACCTTATCCATGCTTGTAAAATACTTTGACGGAGTTGTCCAGCCTAAGAACTTTGCGCTTGTTGACGGTGCAAACGAACTTTTAAAAAAAGCTCTCGGAACTGTAAAAATTGTAGAAAACCATTTCAATCACTTTGAAGTTGCAGAAGCTGCACAGGAAATTATCGGCATTGTCGATATGACTAACAAATTTGTAACTGACAACGCACCGTGGACTTTAGCAAAAGAAGGTAAAATGGATGAATGCGCTCAGGTACTGGCTGCTGTTCTTGAAGTTATGTGCATTGTGTCTGCATTAATTTATCCATATTGTCCTAATATTGCTAAATCAATGGCAAAACAATTATCATTCGATTTTAGCGTAAAATTAGACGATTTAACAGCCGATAATATCAAAGAGGGTAAACTTATATCAAAAGAAGATATAACCCCCGTATTCCTCCGTGTGGACTCGGAATTGGCAGACAAATCGTCTAAGAAATAATATTTGCATAAAAAAGCGGCCTTAAAAAAGCCGCTTTTTTTATTTAATTTGCTATTAAGTTTCCTTCTTTGTCATAATATTCCTCGCCGTTAGCCAATTTTATACAAACATTTCCGTTTTGACCGATACCATTTTCATAAAATATTGCAGTACCATCATTCAGAAGAACGTGTACAGACCCGCCGTCCCGTAATAAGTCAACATTTTGGGCACCTGCCGCAGTAAATTTAAAAAATTCCTCAGGGTCAAAACCTTCACTGTTAAACAGTTTTGCAATATCAGCACCGGTATATACTTTACCAAGGTTATCTCCCAAATCTGTCAGCATAAATTCGTTTGTAGGAACATATTTGCCGTTGGCATCTTTTTTATAATTTTGCATTGTGACATTACCGTCAGCATTTCTTACTGTTTCCTGACGCAATCCTGTTTCTTCATTTGTGGCGATTGTGCTCTGGATTTCTTTAGAATGGTTAAATTTATCTTCTATTTTTACGCCTCCCTCATAAGTCAATTCGACAATACTATTATCACCGTTCCAGGAAAGTTTTTCATGATGGTCGGCATAGTCATATTCAATAGAGCCGTCTTTATTTTCTTTGTATTTAATATCGTTTTCTTTAAGATAGGCAATATTTTCGTCTCTATCTTTTTGTGCTTTTTTGGACAGATTGTTCTTTTCTTTATCAATTGCTGCATTTTCATTTCCGAACATTCCGATTTCTCTTGATTCTGAATTAGTCTCTGACGCAGCCTTTGTATTAGTAAAAACCGTATTCATTTTGCCCGCAGCTTTTGCGCCGGCATCTCCTTTTTTTGCGTAAAGGTTTTGCTCAAAGTCAGTCTTACCGGCACCGTTAATACTAATTGTCATACTCATCTCCTATAAAAATAAAAAACTTCACGTACTATTACATAAAGTTTTTTATTGATTTATAAATTCAAGAAATAAGTATTTTATTTACAAAACTTAACTATCTGATTTGTACAGGCATAATCAGGCAGACAAAATCTTCTTCACAATTTGGTCTCAAAACTGTAGCAGATAGCGGAGTATTCAAGCCAATGTTAACTTCTTCACAGTCAATATTTTTCAATGCTTCCAGTACAAATTTATAGTTGAAAGCAATAGACAAATCTTCGCCGTCATAGTTAATGCTTAATTCTTCTTCAGATTTACCGGAATCAGGAGTATCGGCAGTTAATTTGAGAGAATTTTGCGAGAAGTCTAATTTAACAATACTTGTTTTTTCGTTAACCATGATAGAAACACGTTCGAGAGCGGAAATTAACTGAGAAACATTAACTGTTGCAGTTTTAGGGCTTTCGGCAGGTATAAGCTGGTTATATTTAGGGAACTGGCCTTCCAAAAGTCTTGAGATTGTAATAGTTTTTTCTGATTTAATAACAATTTTAGTTTTTTCAGTGTAAATTTTTACAGCTTCATCTTCAATAAACGAACTCATTTTAATAAATTCATTTAAAGTTTTAGACGGGATAATTAATTGCCGGGATTTATTTTCAGGGTTTTTGATATTTTCGCGGACTCTTGCAAGTCTGTTACCGTCAGTAGAGGCAATTTCAAGAGTTTGTCCCTGAATATCGCAGACAATACCTGATAAAAGATTGCTTGTTTCATAGCTGGCAGCAGCAAAGCCTGCCTGACGAACAGCTTTTGTCAGAGGTTTAATTTCAATTTCAAAAGCGTCTTCTTCGTTAGCAGTGAAGTTAGAAACTTCCGGAGGAAATTCGTTTGCAGAAATACCGATAATATCAAATTTGGAATTCTGACATGTAATATTAACGGAAGTTGAATCATTTTGCATTTCAAAAGTAATTAATTTGTCGCCGAGTTTGGAAACTATCTCGTTGAGGGTTTTTGAAGGGAGAGTAATTTTACCTTCTTCTTCAACCTGAGCGCTTACTTCTGCAATCACAGTCAAATCGAGGTCTGTGGCGACGAGCTTAATAGTACTGTTATCAATAGTTTCGATTAAGATATTGAGAAGAACCGGCTGTAAAGCACGAACGCTAGTGGCTCTTTCGACAATTTTAATACCGTTATATAAATCCTCTTTTTTAATTACAAATTTCATCCCGTACTCCTTTTGCTTTATAGAAATATGATAATATAAAGAAATTTATAACTGAACAAAATATAAACAAAATGTAACCAAAAAAGACGGCGCGTTAGCACCGCCTTTTAGTTGAACTGTTGAACAATTAATCACCCAGACAAATCGCCTGTAGGCCGCTACTGCTGCGGGTGATGCCGTTGCGGTAGTACGTGGTAGTAGGGTTGAAGTAGCGGTTGTATGCGAGGTTCTTCGAGTTCTCCTCACCCGC
>DVIU01000003.1 GCA_018711035.1 Candidatus Scatousia excrementigallinarum | reverse complement strand
AAACGGCGGCGCAAAAGTTATAAAAGACGGCAAGACGCTCGTCAATAAAAAGACGTTGGACGGCTTTATGAAATACGCCACCGAAGAGGCAAGAAAGCTCGCCGAAAAGGGAGCAAATTCCGCGTGTGTGGAAGACGAAGTCGTATTCGGCTGGGCAATTCATTACTTTGAAGAGGACGAAATCGTGGGTACGCTGTACTCGGAGGACGGAACGGAATACAAGAAACAGTCCAGCGTTGCAGCAAAGGTCTCAAAGGTGAATAACGCACCCACTAAACCCGCCCAAAAACCGCAGCTTTCAATGTTCGATATGCTTACAAACGGCGATAATTCGGGCATATCTGCCACCCAATCGCAAGACGAAGACATCAAAGAAGATTTGAAAGTGGACATAGAAACGGGCGAGATAATTCGCTCGCCAGAAGAAAAAAACGATACTCAGGAGCAAATTCCCACAGTTTCCGATCTCCTCACCGATTACGACGGCGACCTGCGGACAGACGCGGCGCTCGAAGACGAGATTTCCGCAATTATCGAGGAAAAGCCGAGTGAAGAAAAACCGCAAGACGATTTCGATATGGATGCCTTCGACAAGGAAGTGCTTGCCGAACTCAGTCTGATTTTCGGCGACGAAATTACCATCGTTTAAAGGAGTAACGTATGAACATCAAAGACATAAAACCCATTCCGCACTACATCATAAAAGCAATTCTGCGCGAGGATAAAAAGCTCAACCCCGGACAGAGAGGCACTACAAGATATTACGCGTACCTTATCACCCGCCGCAAAGAGCTCATAAAAATAACCGTTGCAATGAGGTACTACCGCAAAAAGCCCTATTTAAAGCAGGTTGCAATTCACACTCTGCACGGCAAGGAATGCCTTGTAAAAGATATGTGCTTTAACTACATAAGTGGCTACATAACCGGCTGGTACGCAGAAGGACTTTCCAGATACCAGAAGTGGTACGAGGGCGGTTGGGACACGGCGGACGATAAATATTTTGATCCGTACGCCCCCGTTGTAAATATTCAGGTTGTAACGAGGCTTGCGCGGTATAAATACTCTGCGATAGAGCTCTGCGAGGACACGAATATTTTCAAGTATCTGCGGACATACGAGCGCTATCCGCAGCTTGAATATATAATGAAACTCGGGCTGAAAAAGCTTGCGGCAAGCAGGCAGATACTCGAAAAAATCGGCAAGGACAAGCAGTTCTGCAAGTGGCTTATACGCAATAAAGAGGCTCTCAGCGCTCATTACCATTACGTTGAAGTGATACTCAAAGCGTACAATACGGGCGGTGATATGGCAGTTTTACAGCGTGTAAAGGAGCTTAAATTAAAGCTCATACACGACAGCGCATATACGCAGTTCAAGCGGCAATTTACTGGAAATACAGAAAGGCTTGTGAAATACCTCGCCGAAAATAACGTTACCCTCTCCCTCTATTCAGATTATTACAATGCCTGCAGCGAGCTGGGACTGGATATGGGCGAGGATAAGAACAGTTTTCCACACGATTTCAGACGCTGGCACGACATAAGAACGGACGAATATGCGACTAAAAAAGCCTTGGAAGACGAGCAGAAACGCAAGGAGCTGTATGAACAGTTCGGGCTCGTTGCCAATAAATATCTGTCGCTGCAAAAGCAAAACGGACGTGAATATGTGGCAATTATCGCAAAATCTCCGTCAGATCTGATACGCGAAGGGAACACATTGCACCACTGCGTCGGACGTATGGGATACGACCAGAAATTTGTACGCGAGGAAACGCTTATATTCTTCATACGGATAAAAAGCGCAGTCTCCACTCCATTTGTTACAGTCGAATATTCGCTGTCGCTACACAAAATTTTACAGTGCTACGCCGACCACAACACCAAGCCGGACGACAACGCACTGCACTTTATCAACAAAATATGGCTGCCTTATGCGAATAAACAGTTAAGGCAACTTACCGCTTAAAGGATAAATTATGAAAAACTATCTCGACGAGGCTTATACCGTTAAAGAATTTGCCCGCCATAATCCAGCTCTTGCCGCAAACGCGCAGAGGGCAAAAGAATATCTTAAAGAACAGTACCCTAACGCACCCGAAGAAGATTTTGTTGTTATCGATGTTGAGGGATACCATTGCGTTGCCTGCTTAAAGGACGAATTTGCTCCTTACGAGCTTGCAAACAAGGTTGCCCCCTTCGACGAAAGCAAAATTTATCCGAGGCAAGAACTTGTAACCAAATACGCTTTCAGAATTTCTTGAGGAGGACTTATGAACAACTATTTCAGAATTACTGCACAGAGCAGAGAAAAAGGCTACACTTTTATTGCCGACAGCTACGGACACTTTGAAAAGCTGTGGCAGTTTTCGGCATACCTCATTGAAAAGGGCTTCAGAATTATCGCCGTAAACGCCGAGGGCAAGTTCGGGTTCGGCAATATCCCCAAAGCTGACCCTGATTCCGATCACATCATTATCCGCGCCTGCGCAAAGGGGAAAGCGTTGATTGATGGGAATAAGATCACCGTGGGGAACAGAACTTATATTACAATGTAAAAACCATATTTGGAGATAAAAGCTATGAAAAAATATAAAATTACTATCGAAGAGATGATTTCGCAAACTTTCGATGTCGAGGCAGACAGCCTGGAAAAAGCATTAGAAATTGCCGAACACAACTACAAAACTGGCAAATTTGTTTTAGCGCCAGGCGACCTCGTCTGCAAGCAAATTTGCGGCGAGGACGCAGACGGACATTGCACAGAATGGTATGAATTTTAAAAAATTCAATGTTACTGGATGTTACATCAAAACAGCCGAGAGTTCCCACTCTCGGCTGTTTGAAAACCGTTTCTTTTATCGATCATAAAATTCCGTACTCAGAAAATTATAATGCTGTTGAATATCCAGTTAACCACAATATATAACACAATAAATTAAGAGCTAAGCACTATATATTATTACTTAGCTCTTCTTGTCTCAAAAAGTCCACACAAATATTTAATCCTAATTCAATCATATATTATTCTGTCAAATATTAAAAACCGCCTCTAATGTTGAATCCCCAAAATAAAGTTTTATTATCGCTTTCAATTTATCTTTCTTGTATTCTTGCTTAAATTCCTCGATAAAGTTTCTTCCTATATTCTTAAATAATTCCTTTATTTCTACTGGAGTATACGATAAAACATGATCTTTTATATTATTTAAAGAATATATTACAGCTTTTTTTAGTGTGCCATAGTTGACTTCCCTTAAATTGCAATGCAAACTTCCCAATTTCTTCTCGGGATCAGGATAAGATATTACACCTGTACTTCGAAAAAACGAGTCGTCTAGATACAATAAATCAATACCATCGGCAGTTTTTTTAGGATTATCTCCTACCATACGCAATACAATCTTGGCTATTTCATCCGTCTTCTTAAGATAAGATTCACATTCGTAAACAGACCATTCATTAAATACACACCCCCAATCAATTGTAATCGCTTCTCCCGAAATTTCATCTTCTGGTGATGTTCGTTCCCAACGGTCTTTTCTTATCATTCGCACATAATATTTCATATCGCATCAAAAGAATCTTTATACAAGTCATAAATATTTTGAAAATAATTCTTAAGAGATGGACGCGCCATTCCTTCTATCAACAAATCTTTAAACCATTTCTGAAAATAATCTATATCAGAAGCACGAACAGCGGTTATAACATCTCTAGAATATCTATAATCATCTTTCTTAACTGCAGTTTTAATTATTTCAATACCAATAGTCTCGCTCTCTTCGAATTGTTTTGTTATAAATTCAGAGGCATTATAACTATAATCGTCGTCTTCACTTATCAACTCAAGTAAACGTGCAACTAACCCGTTTATTAGCTCATAGCTATTGCTAAAATTCAATTGCAAACCCTCAGTTCTTATATATGTTGAACTGAGCAAATTATTGCCATATTTTACCGAATCATTAACATCAAAATAATATTCTGAATAACTTAACGATTCTTCGTTATGTATACTTGCACTATTAGATTCTGAAACAGTATCTTGAATTGCATATTTTGGAAAAGGATCACTAAATGATTTAATATAAAAATCACTCTGAGCTATTCCCGATAAACCCATCGATATTCCAATTACTAATAATGGTTCTTTTATTGATTTACATATTAAACTATTCATTTTATAATACCATTTATTTTTTCAATTAGAGTATTTAACTCCTTCAACATTTTGGTAAAATACCCTAAAAGCTTATCTTTTTCAATATTATCTGTACTTATATTATTTATATCGTGATGAAACATGATGCACTTTGTACTATCAAGATTTTGATTGTTTTGAGCAATGGCATTTTGACAATCGGTGATAACATTAAATAAGAGGTCATCTATCTTTTTTTGGTTATTCACTCTAAAAAGCAATTCTTCTACATCACCAAAAAATCTAGAAAAGAATAAATCATTAAGTTTTTTCTTATAAATATTATCTTCGTCCGCAATAAAATAATTATAATTTATAGCTAAACGTGAAATATTCCTAACTTGTCCACTATTATTTATAAAGTCTAAAAATTCTGTAATTTTCTCTTCTGATATATTAAGATAATAATAATCTATCCTATTATTGGACAAATCAATATTTACAGATTGGTTTAAATTAGTAATTCGAAACCATGGAGCATTGGGTAACGCAACCGTAGCCAAAGCCATTTTTTTATAACTTTGATCAAATGACTTGGCTAACATTTTTGCATCATCAATCGTCAGATTTGTAAAAACTGTTAACTGAAACGAAACTGGCGTAAATTCCATACTATTACCTCTATAACCTTTAACCTAATCTATATTATGTCAAATTAATTATATATGATAAATACCAGCTTGTCAAGATTAGTTAAACACAGATAATTTTAGGGATTTTTTAATTTCTACTCTTGTCATTATAACGCATAACTTATGAAGCAAACCTAAAACCAAAACGATAATTTACAACTTAATTAGCAACCGTTGCTTAGCCATTCATAAGCAAGCTTATCTCTTACAAATTATACTTTTTTATAAAAAGTCATTTTATAACTCATTATCACTTTCTATAACTTATTATAACCCATAAACAAAACCTGTCAACCCGCACAAATTTTAAACTAACAACAAATCACTTTTAAAAGTGCCGAGCAGCATTGCTCGGCACTTGCTTTGTATTAATCTGTTACGTTGTCAAATATGGGGTCGTCAAAAAATTCTTTAAGTGAAATATTTAACGTCTGCGTTATTTGATAGAGAGTATCAAGCTTGACAATTTTTATCTTTGCTTCAACAATACGCCCGACAGTAACGCGCGGAACACCACCCTCTTTCTGAATTGTGTAATTCTTCCACTCCTTTTCTTCAAGCAATTTCTTTAATCTCATTCCCACAGCTTCATTTAAATTCATTACCTGATCCCCTTAGTTATCATGTTACATATATGAAACATTTTTTCTAAATTATAAGGGTTTGTATTTGATATTCTACTACACGCGTGTTACAATAGAGAAAACGCTGTTAAGGAACTAAACCAGGAACAAAATCTGTGCGGTGACAGGGTATAAGCCGAAAGGGTTTCCGTGGAATTACAGAGATAAAAATAACAGTCAGCACAAAGAGTACTTGAAAAAACTTGAAAGCATCGTGCGAGGACTTATAGAAGACGGCTTTGAATACTTTATCTCCGGCGGGGCGATTGGGGCTGACCAGGACTTTGCTGAAATTATTATAAAACTCAAAAAGTACTACCCGCATATTCGTCTTGAAATTGCTGTACCTTGTCCTGAACAGGAGGCTAAATGGTGCGATGGCGACAAAAAGTGTTATAAACGCATCTTAAAGCAAGCCGACTTTGTAAACATTCTCTCTTCCTCCTACACTCCTCGCTGTATGCAGGAAAGGAATGAGTACATGGCAGACAAATGCGACCTCTTGCTTGTTATCTGGAACAGGCAACAATACGGCGGAACATACAACACCTTTATGTACGCGAAGAGCAAAAATAAGCCATACAAACTTATTGAAATTACCAGCTGAAAGCCATGTTAATTTGATGTTAAAATGTTAAAAAATTTCAAATGCCTATAAAGTATGCGTGTCTACATATTAATTCGGGCTGGAAATTTTGAACACAGCTGATTTTAATTCCTTTATACTTAATATTACACTTGACGATATACCCGCTCTCAACAAGGTACATATCGATTTAATTTTTTAAGGTTACTGCTATTTTTTTATACCGCCGTAATTATTTTGCGGTCTTTATTCTTCTGCTTATTGAAATTCCATTGTATATCTGTTATAATAGCATATATCTACAGTATGGAGGATAAAAATGCTCTATCATGAACTTTTAGCTTTTTCTAAAGATAGGATTGACAAATTTTTTAAGAATGTAACTTTATTCAAGAATCAATTTGATTTTACTGAATTTAATCAAAATTGCTATAATGCTATGTATACATTAAACAATCAAAGTTCTCCTAAAACAGTAAAGGAATTAAAAGCAGAAATTCCCGACCTTACTTCTGTTTGTAAAAAATGTGGACCTTATTATATGAATCCAAGAAACTCAAGCCATATTAAATATGATTTGATGATGGGCAAATTATTTGAAGACATTTTAATTGATTTTTTTACTCAAAAAATACATATAAAAGCAATGCACGCTGATAGCAGCAACAAGCAATATCCTGACTGTATGATTTTGTGCGGAGACAAACAAATTGCTGCATATTTTGAGGTTAAATACCACTCAGCACCATTTATTTCTGCAATTAATAAGATTAACAGATATTGTTATGAAGGAAGTATAACTCTTGATTATAAAAAAATCATAAAACAATTAGAATTAATTGATTCCGATATTGAACGCCCCGTTTTTTATTTACATTGGGTTGATTTCCCGTGTATAAAAGGTATTTTCTTTGAAACATCAGAACAAATCAAGCAATACATCTATGAAAGCGGTGAAGAATTCTCAAGAGAAAAACGTATTGGCGATTACGAAAAAAATCCAAAGAGTGTATACCTCTCCAAATTCTACTCGCCACTTTTACAAATGGGATCGTTTGAAGAATTTGTTGAAATTATTAAAAAAATTATTAAGGAAAAAAATCACAAATGAAAAGTTTTAATATAAATGGCAAAGAACTGCCAATTCCATCATTTTTTCAAGTATATAATTATGGGGGTGGAGCAGGCGATAAATGTAGAGAGATTGTTTACGCTAATTTAACAAAAGATACTCCCGCTCTAGTGAATTACTACTATATTAATAACAAATACCCTCACACTTTTCAAAGCAATAAATTAAATGATATTTCTAAGTTTAATTCTATTGGCGATATTTTTAATTACGTTCGCAAAAGCTTAGCTGAAGATGACAAAAATGTTTACAGCAAATACTCTTTACCCGATTATGATTTTAATCAGAAAATTTTTCTTCTTGATTCTGGCTCTAGCCAAATTGTAAAATATATAGCCAAAAAGATAAACTATAATAAGGAATCTTTCTTAACCATGTTTTATCAACACATGGTTGCCTATTATGATTTTGCGGATAGATATAAATTTGACTTGGTTGTTGGCTTCGATTTGGGAGGTAAATATACATTTAAAGATGGCGAAGCCGATAAAAAACTTATACAATTTTACAATTCTTTGGATAAAGATAAAATTAACTATACCATATTAAAAGCAACGGTTGACTATTTAAAAACCAAACCTAATTACTACCCGAAAGTCCTTGCTACAATTCACGGGAAAACGCCAAATTATTATAAACAATACACATTAAAAACCCTTGAATTAGAAAAATCATTAGGATATACATTCTGGGGCTTTGCTCTTGGTGGTATAGCAAGCTCAAAAACTGCAGATGAGTCTTGGAGTAATGATATTGACTTCTCGAAAACAAAAAAGAAATTTGTATCAGACGCCGTCACCCCAGCAAGAGCTTCATATATAGTTCATAACATTGTAGGTAATAGACCTATTCATGCTTTAGGCGGAGGTGGTTATCCGAACATCTTGCTTAATTCTTGGTGTGGAGCCACATCTTTTGATGCGGCTAGTCCAGCCCGTAGAGTAGGAGATGGCAATGCTCTATCAACAAATTATGTTTTTGAAAAAGACGCTCCTAAAAAGCTTAACGGATCCGAAGTAAGTTTTAGTAAATTTTTTGTTGGTGGCATAAATGCTGATGGAACATTAAGAGATGAGTCATTCGAATATATAGATCTCAATAAGTTAGATAATAAATTCTCTCTATGCGGATGCCCTGCTTGTAAAGTTTTGAAAACAATGACTACGTTAAAAGAGTTGTATGCGTCTAAATCAAGCGATGATGAAGCTAATTATTTTTCGAGACAATTAATGAACATCCATGCAATATGGCAACATCGCTTTCTATGTCAAGCAATTGCTAAATATTCACAAACAGAATTTATTAAAATATACGGAAAAGATAACTTATTTTCAAGGCTCTTGCTAATTCTAAAACAAATCAAAGGGATGGTTTAATTTCCATCCCTTTTTGATTTGTTAATTAAATCGAATAACGATGGCTGAATATTGGTCGCTTCTGTTTTGATTCTTTTCAATATTTCACTTTCATACGTTTGATCCAACTCAAATCCTATACCTTTTCTTCCTAATTTTAGTGCTGCAACAACTGTTGTTCCGCTTCCAAGAAATGGATCTAAAACAGTGTCATTTAAATTTGATGACATCTTAATAATTCTTTCAATCATTTCAATAGGATAAACAGTTGGATGAGATAAACCAAGCTTACCCTTTGTCATATTATTAACCCTATTAAAATACCATACGTCTGTTGGATTTCTGCCAGAACCACCTTCTAATCTCTTATCGTTCTGTGTAATATAGGGTATTCTTACTTCATCTAAGTTGAATACATAGTTCTGTAAACTTTTGACACCCCAAACTATATTTTCATAACGTCCAGACAGTCTTTGAACACAGTTCTGCATATTGTTAAATGTCCAAGTAATTATATTTCTAATGTAAAATCCAACAGATTTCATTATATCGTATCCGATATAAGGTAATGGTAAAATTTCTTTTTCTTCGCCAAACGGAACGGGAGAAAGATTTAAGAAAAAACTACCGTCTGGAGTTAGTATTCTATATATTTCTTTAGTAACTTCAGAAATAAGTTCTTTCCATTCATTTAAAGGGATTTTATCTTTATATTTACCATAAGGTTTGCCAATATTATACGGAGGTGATGTGACAACCAACTTAACACTTTCATCTGGGATTGTTTTAAGTAAATTTCTCGAATCACCAAAATCAACATATAGATTATCAGTTTTTATCATCATTATCCTCCTTATCAATGTTATTAAGACGAACCTTTGCCATCTCAATATATTCAGGCACAATTTCGTATCCAATATATTTACGTCCTAATTTTTTTGCTACAACAGCAGTCGTTCCACTTCCCATAAAAGGGTCTAAAACAATATTGCCTTTATTTGTCCCTGCTAAAACAATACGTTCAATTAATTTTTCAGGATATTGCGCCGGATGCCCTGTTCTTTCTAAAAAATTGCCAGATACCATAGGGATTTTCCAGACATCACTCGGGTTTTTCAACTGGGATTTATATCTATCTGGTCTATAATTTACAGCGGGAATAGATACATCAGAAAGATTAAATGTATAATTGTTCTTATCTTTAGTAAACCAAAATACAAATTCGTATCTAGGAGCAAAGCGTCTATTAGTAGATCCGCCCCAATCAAAGTTCCAAACAATCAAGTTTTTAAGTGTAAATCCTTCGAAATATTCTTGAAGCCAAAATGGAGTAATTATTTCACCATTAATATATCTGTTTTTGATATTTATCCATATTGAGCCATTCTTTTTCAATACTCTTTTGCACTCTTCAAAAACTGAACGAAGCAATTCACGATACGCTGACTCGGTCATTTTATCAGAGTACTTTATAGCTTTACTTGCCATTACTTTTCCCTTTTCAGTTTTGTTTCCATATTTTATATCAATATTGTATGGAGGTGATGTAACAATTAAATCAACACTTTCATCATCAACTTCACTCATCGATTCACTTGATTTCAAATAAATTATGTCCGTCTGCATTTTATAATTCCTAGTTTTAATTTCTGTGCTTATTATACAACATAAAAATGACTGGGTCAAGCATTTTTACATCATTTCTTCAATTTAATTTAAGCTATCAAGAAGCAACATTAATTTACATGACAAATAATGACTCATTTTGAACGGTCAAAAACGCGGCGGAACATATAATACCTTTATGTATTTGAAAAGCCTGAATAAGCCATACAAACTTATTGAAATTAAGGGCAAAAATTAATGTTAAGTTGATGTTAAAATGTTAAATATTTTCAAATGAGCATTAGACGTGCGCTTGTCTTGATACAAGCGGCGACGCGCTGACGCGCGCCGCCGGGACAAGCGCACGTCCAAGCAATCGAACGAAAAAAACAACTGTGCGCCGCGCGGATCGGGGTTTGCGCTAACCCGCTTGCAAATCCCCGCTGCCGCTTGCGCGCTGCCTGCCCTTTCAAGTGCATTTTTTCAGTTCCTTAATGGTTTGCTCAGATACCCGTCCGACATATACACCTTCGTCCCAACACTTAAAATCGTCCGCAAGCACAAGCTTTTTGCCCTCCTGCCCCGTCCTCACCAAGACATCCTCGTTCTGGATATCAGATATAAAGTACTGATACAGTCCCCTGGAATACACAATCTTTTCGTTCGTCTTTTCCATATACTTCATTATGTACGCGAGGGCATGACCAAAAAGAGGGCCTCTGTCGAGCTCCTCAAATTCATTTCTGCCAAATCTGTCCGCAAAGAAAGTACTCTGCTTTATCTGCCGCCGTTCCTTTTTCTTGAAGTCATAACTATCAATCACTTCAAACTTACCTGACAGCATTCCTTCCGGAATATAAAAGAGCCCGTGAAAGTGTAGCCTGTTGGTTTTCTTCCCCCTTTCCCAAACACCCATATACTTCCACCCCTTGCGATTATGGAAATTCTTTAATACATTCTTCAATCTTTCCCTGAAGCTCTCTTCGGTATGCTTTTTATCGTCATAAGTGAAAGTTACAAAATAGTTGAAATTCTGGTTGAAAGCCTTGCGAGCAAATCGCACTCGGCGGGCAGTCAGATTTCTGCACTTGCGCTCATAATTTGAGTTGACAAAGCTCTCCGCGCCGACATCGGCCTTGAATAGCGGCCGCATATCATTGTATATAGCCGCAAGTTTATCGCTCTTTTTTAAGTCGAGATACTTCTGGTACAGCTCCTCAAAAATCTGCTTTCTTGTAACCTTGCGCTTTATCGGTTGGTTGCCGCATATTACCGTGTCATTTGCGTTCTGCGCTTCGTTTTTGCTCGGCTCGACAACCTCCTCGACCGTAGTTTGTTCGCCGTCCCAGGGCGAAATTTCGTCAATTTCTTCAAGCTCTATCCCAGGCTTTTTTACAAGCTCGAATTTGTCGCCCGTCTGTCTTACTTCAATTTCCTCGTGATGCGTTTTTCTGCGCCTTGAAAGGTTTACTGTGTGCGGTATGGCGATGTAATGACTGCCGTCAAAATAGACTTTGGCCTGCGGATACCATTCGTCGAACTCCTCCTCGTCCACTCAGTCACCTCCCGTAGAGCGCGTTAATGAAGTAACTGTTCTGCGCCTTCAGCTCCTCCACCGTCGCCTTTTCAGACGCATATTCAAGATAGTCCTTCAAGCCGACTTTACTTCTCCTTGCAAGCTCGTTGAAGTAGTCCGAAAAGCAGTCGGTTGCAAAACGACTGCGGTAGATTTTTGCATCGGCGAGATAGTACTTCTTTTTATAGGTTTTGCCGTCCATTGTGCCGCGCTCCTTTTCGATATTCAGCACGCTGTAACCGAAACGGTTATATATGCGCAGGTTGCGCCGCCACAAAAACGCCGTAACACTCTTTAAGATATGGACGAGCAGAGTATTATCCCCGCGGCGGAAACGGAAGCCGTAATAGAGGTTTATGAACTTGTTGAACGCCCACTCTGAAAGCATTTCTTCAATCGTGTAGAACGGCAGAGCGAGCCGCCTTTCGCCGCAGGATATTATATTTATGACATCGCACAAATCGCGGGCATCTGCGCCCCAGCTTTCGGGCCGCTGTTCGTCCGTGAACACCTTGATAAACGGGAAATGGTCGACGGTAGCGGAATGTCGGCACATTTTGAGCCATGAATTGAAGAGGTCGTTTTTCTGATTGGTATCGCGGGCGGTCTTTTTTACTTCACTAAGCTCCAAGTTGTTGCCGCGCTCCTTGCCTATCTCGGTTATGGCTATCACGCCAAGCTCAAAACTGCCTGCGTTGGGGTTGTTTTCCATCACCTTTTTGCCGAGGCGCAGAATGTCGAAGTCGAGAATTTTAGAATGACGGCTGTTACATCTGAAATGTTTTGGGAAAAAGTCCGTAAGCCACAAAGGAAAATTACCCTCGTCTATGAGCGCGTTATCCGTTCTTATCGAGTAGTTGGAAACTATAAGACTGCTTTGAACTATGTAAACAAAGTAGGCCTGGGCGTAGGTTTCGAGCACTTCGAACAGAGTTGAACACGACAAACCGTTATCGAAAGTCATTCCATAGCGGTTGAAGTCATATTCATAAAGCACGGAAATATCTCCCTGCTCGTACTTTCCCCTTTCTCCGTTTACCCACTCTTTAGCGGTGGCGAGGTTGTAGATTGTGCCGCTGTCCATCAGCGATTGTAACCTCTTCTCAAACTTTATCCAAGGAAAACAGGGGAATTTCATGTCGGCGTTTTGCAGAATTTCCAACGCCTTCTGAAGAAACATAACTTCCTGCGAAAGCACCATATCAGTAATTAAAGTGGTCTTTTTCTTGCCCATAGAGCCGCAGGACATGGAAACAATAGGCAGTTCGTTGATAAAGCCGCAATTTTTTGCCTCGTTATGGCGAAGACGGTTGAAAGCAATGCCCTTTCTGAACCTATCAAAGAGATAGACCGCAATCGGCAGAATGCCCCACCAGGGGAAGTACTTAAACGGCGTTGCGAGGTCTGAAATAAGCTTTAGAAACTGCACATAGATTGTGGAAAAGTCGTAACTTATGGCAATGAAAAAGTAGTAGGCAAGGAACTCTACCCCGATTGTGGCAAGATTTAAGTTTGCCGCCCAGAGAATAAGCCAACACACCAATATCCACCTGTGCGCGCAAATGAATGCCACATATCCCCTTATGAACGACTTTATCGGCTGATATGTAAACCTTGAAACACCCTTGAATATGCGCAAAGGAATGGTATCTTTGCCGTAATTGTTGTTGCCGCGGCGATAAAGCGCCTTAATTACAAGTCCGAGCAGTAAAAAGCAGGGCAAAATTATGAGAATTACCTTTGCAAAATTGCCCATTACCCCCGATATATGTCCCAGCCAACCGATAAAATTGCCCGAACTGAACAGCAGATTGAAGTACTTTTGCGCCTGCTCCGCAAAGCCTTCCGCAGTATGCGGCAAATCAATCTGAGGCAGAGATATTCCCGATAAATCGTTGACAGACGGCACGATGCCGTGTTCCAGACCAAACAGCTCGGCAAAATAAAAGCCTACCGACAGTCCGAAGTCCTTGAATGCGCTTATAAGCCGCACATATGAGCCGCCGAATATGAATACGGCAAGCAGTACAAAGCACGCCGAAACGCCTATTGTAAAGCAGATATTCAGCCATTTACGCACCCGTTTGCCCTCCCGTATATAAAAGATAACTTATTAAAAGAGTGACAACCACGACAAAAGTTACCGCCAAAATTCGTCTTAAAAGTTTCATTAAAACCTCCTTAAAAATATAGCGCCGACGAAAACATATTCCGCCGGCGCCTGTTCTGGCAACATTCAGATTTTCCTCCGAACGCCGCCCTGTTGTACGCACAGTTTAACCGCCGTCCGTACCGTCAATGTTCTTCCAGAAATCGCTGTTCCAATCTATCTTGTCCAGCTCTTTCTCCACCTCCTCCCTCGACATTTTATCGAGGTCTCTGCCGCTACTGTTACCTCTTTCCTTTTTATGAATAAGTTTAGATATTCCTTTAAACAGCAATCGGAACAAAGGCAGAAGCAGCAGAAGCGCAAGCACAAGCAGAATGATGCTTAAAATGAGCTTGAAATTATCGCTCAGCTCAGCGCTTATCCATTCGTTGTTTACAGGCTTGTCGCTGCCCGTCTGCTTGTTGTCTACCACGCCGAGATTATACACCACGCCGTCCGTTTCAAATTTTAGGCGGAGTATTGTTACATCTCCGACCAAAGTGGAGAACGAAGTTACCGAGCCGTAGCCACTGTTTAGGGAGTAGCTTGTTTCGGCAAAGCGCAGAACCCACTTCTTACCTTTAAGCGCTGCCTTGCCCTCTTCGGTTATCTCGCTGCCGACATTGACATCGATAATCGCGCCCGAATATACATTCTGCCAGCCCTCGTTTTCTGAAATAAACTCGTCCACCGTCTCTATTCTGTCCCAGGCGTAAGTACCTGCAAACAGACCGCCGCCGTTGTGCTCCACTCTGTCGGTATATGTAAGGTAGGCATAGTTATCCTGCTTTTCGCCGAAAGTATGGCTTTCGCCTACAAGCGTTACAAATGAATAGGAATAACT
>DVIU01000141.1 GCA_018711035.1 Candidatus Scatousia excrementigallinarum | reverse complement strand
AAACAAAAAAAAAGGACTAAGAAGTTATGAATAAGAAACTGATTTTGCTTTTAGCAGCAGCACTTTTTATTGGAGGAATAAACCTTGATTTGGCAGCTTATGCGGTATCCGGCCCTTTTGGTTATGATTTGCAAAAAGATATTAACCGAAAAAAAAGCCAGCCTAAAAAATGGGAATCAGATAAACCTGCTGATTCAGCAGCAGATAATAAATCTGAGAACTCTGATTCTGATACAGTAGAAGAAAGTTCTATATTTTTGGATAAATATTCTGTAAATCCTAAATATTATCCTAACGCTACGATGAAAAGCGCAATAGCTAAATATAAATCAGGAAATTATACGGGTTCTTTACAAGAATTATATACTATATTAAAAAAGGATTCTGCTAATGCAACAGCATACTATTACCTTGCAATGGTCTATACAAAAATCGGCGAACTCGATGCAGCAAAATCCTGTTACCAGATGGTAATAAATTTGAACCCAAATGACACAATTGTTAATTACGCGACAAAAGGAAAAGCCTGCTTAACCGATTCTGCTGCCTGCGGATTGGAAACAGGTTTAACAGATAGTTCCGGGGAACCTCTTGATGAATTGGATAAGTTTATTCAATCACCTTTCGGCAACGGTTTTTCGGATGAGCTTAACAACGAATTAAGAGAAAAGCAGCTTAAAAAGATTCAGAATAAAATGAACAGAGGTATTCCTCTAAACGAAGATGACCTTAAAAAGCTCAATGAATTTAATAAATCCGAAGGTATAAAAACAGATAAACTTGCAATGGCAGAGGATATGCCTTCAAATGATGAAATTATAAATGCAGTACAAGTATTGAAAAGAGCTGGTTTAAACATTTCAACGCAAATGCCGGAAACTTCAGCAAAAATGCCAAAAGGTTCCGCTACATCTGTACCTGCAAAAGTTGAACCTCTGGATGATGAATCACAGACAGTTCAAACCACAGCTCAAACTCCAACTGTTCAGCCATATACTCCTGACCCTCAAATTCAGCAGATGACTATGATGCTAAATAACGGGAATTCAAATAATTCAGACCCGATGATGAATATGCTGCCTTATATGATGCAAAATGACGGGAAAAATATGGATCCGCAGGTTATTCAGGCTTTAATGATGAACTCTATGATGAACAGCCTTAACGGTATGAATGCAAGCAGTAACAACAATTAAAATTTATGAATTCTGATTATAAAAAAACTGTTAACAAGTTGCTGGCATCCGATATTAACGGATGCCGTCAATTTTTTATGAATAACGGTTATACGTTGGAAGAAGCTTATTGTAATATTCTTGAAGATAATTTAGCTGAAGCAAAACGTCTGTTTTTCTCTATAGAAGATAAAGATATACGCGCTAAATGGGGTGTATTTCTTTGCGGGTTAATTTCAGGCAAAATTGAAGGCTATCCTTCCTATTTTGCATTAAGAAACTTTCTTGAAATAGATTTAAATTTGCTTACAATGTATTATAAAGGCGAATACGTAGAAAATATTGTGAAATATGCAGACTGGCTTTATACTATAAATCCTGAAGTTCATAAATTTATCGGCAGAGTCTTCCTTAACAATCATCTGGAAGAATACGGCATGGCATTTCTATTGAAGGCAAAAGACTATTTTTACAATGACCCTGAACTCCATTATCTTCTTGCTGAACAATATTTTAAACAGAATAACATACCTGAATGTAAAAAAGCCATAGAAAACTGCCTTAATGTATTACCTGAATACTTCCCCGCAATCCAATTGCAAAAAAAAATTGAAAAAAATTGTGAATATTAATTGTTTATGCTACACTATTAGTTGCTTTAAAATAATTTAGTAAGGAGAAATTCTGATGATTATAATAATGGAACGCAACGCAACAAAGGTTCAAATCCAGCGTGTCATTGACTTATTGAAAGACAACGGTTTTGAAGTACGCTATAACACCGGAGATGTACATACCGTAATTGATGCAATCGGAGATAAAACAACTCTGACTCCCGGCAGATTATCAGCACTGGAAGGTGTTAAAGAAATTAAAGTAATAAGAGAACCTTTCAGATTAGCTTCCCGCGACAGAAAAGAAGAAGATACTGTAATAACATTCCCTAACGGAGTAAAGATAGGCGGTGCAAATAAACCCGTTGCAATGGTCGGGCCGTGCTCTGTAGAAGATGATTATAACGGACTTCTGGAAGTTGCGGCCGCTGCAAAAGAAATGGGCTGCGAATTTTTGCGTGGCGGAGCATTTAAACCGAGAACATCCCCTTACGATTTTCAGGGTTACGGCGAAAAAGCTCTTAAATACATGAAACAAGCTTCAGAAGCTACAGGACTTCTGACAGTATCAGAAATTATGGATGCGTCGGATTTGCCTATGATGCTTGAATATATTGATGTCCTGCAAATCGGAGCACGAAATGTTCAAAATTTTAAACTCTTACAGGCAGTTGGCAAATGTAATAAACCGGTAATTTTAAAACGCGGTCTTGCAAGTACAATCAGAGAATTCTTACTTGCAGCAGAACATATTATGTATCAGGGCAACACAAACGTGATTCTTTGCGAACGCGGAATAAGAAGTTTTGACAGTGCGTTTACAAGAAATGTAATGGACATAGCTTCAATCCCTGTTATCAAAAAATACTCTCACTTGCCGATAATTGTAGACCCGAGCCATGGCACAGGCCAGAGATATTTAATAGAACCTATGGCAAAAGCAGGGCTTGTAGTTGGAGCAGACGGCATTATGATAGAGGTTCATCATGACCCTGAAAATGCCTTGTCTGACGGAAAACAGAGTCTTTCAATCCCTATGTTTAAAGATGTTATGAAACGCATAAATGCATTTAATAACAGATTACATTATGAAAAAACCTGTCTTTCAGCAAACGTTGAATAAATAAAAAAGCCCTCTAAACGAGGGCTTTTTTATTACCATGGATAATCGTCTTTTATCTGCCAGCCGTCAGCAATTATCTTCGCTGTACAATCATTCATATTCCCTGAACTTTGCATACTACAATCAAGATTTTTATATTGCCTATTATAACCGTACGGCCTCAATAATTTTTTATCAGAAAGTGTAAATATAAAAACATCTCTACCTAATATATTAGGATTTTTGGGCCCGTTTATATCAACAAAGAAAAAGTTTACATATACATTATTTCCATCCGCAGTTGAATTTCTGGGACTAAAAATCAATGTACCGTCTGAAAGCATAAATAAAACCCGTGATTCAGTTGATGATACAAACCAACCTGTTTTATCACCATTAAGATTTACCCAGGCCTGAATAGATTTATAACCACAGGCTATAGCAGTTTTACAGATTTTCGGTTTTTTATAATACGGTCTCCAATATTTATTAAAATAAGCTTCAACATCTGTAATCTCTGCCCCTACAGGCCATTCGGATATCTCGCCGTTATCGGACTCCGAGCGCTTAATACCTTGTGAAAGAACACTGTATGCTTTCTTTAATTTAGCAATGGTTTCCTGCTTTTCTGTCTTTGCCAATATTGAAGGCAGAGTCATTGCAGCCACAATTCCGATAATTCCTAATGTGATTAATACTTCGGCAAGAGTAAAGCCTTGCTTAAAACGTTTAAGCCCCCCCCCCCGAAATCCTTGCTATTACTGAATTTGGCATATTTTAACCTCCTATTACTATATCAATTCACCTTTTAAGTACCATGTTTTTGCACCAACTATTTTAACGTTTATAAACTGACCTGTCAAATCTTCATCATACGGGATATGGACAATTTTGTTATTTCTGGTTCTACCGGTTACGACATTCTGCCCCTTGTGATTTTCAAAGTTTTCTACAAGAACTTCCATATCACGTCCTACAAACTTCAAATTTGATTTTAAACAATTCTCACGAACCTTCTCATTAAGGCGCGCCAAACGTTCGGTTTTAACATCTTCGTCAATATATTTCTCAACCCATTTAGCGGCAACCGTTTTTTCACGGGGAGAATAAGCAGCCGTATTTGAATAATCAAGTTCAAATTCATCTATTGCCGTCAAAGTTTCAACGAACTGTTCTTCTGTTTCGCCTGGAAACCCTGCTATAAAATCACTCGTAATTGTAACATCAGGCACCATTCTGCGCACTTTTTCAACAATTTTTGCATACGTTTCTCTGTCATAACGTCTGTTCATCGCCTTCAAAACTTCACTGCTGCCCGACTGCATAGGAATATGAAAGTATTCACAAACCTTATCCAGTTCAACTACTGTTTCAATAAGTTCATCGGTAATATCTGTAGGATATGACGTAACAAAACGAATTCTAAAATTACCTTCAAGAGAATTTACATCTCTGAGTAATTGAGCCAGTCTATAATTTTTATCCTTAAAGTCTTTACCGTAGCTGTCAACGTTTTGTCCGAGAAGAGTCACTTCTTTAAAACCTTGAGAAAGCGCATCTTTTACTTCTTTAATAATAATTTCCGGCTGTCTTGAACGTTCTCTGCCTCGTGTATACGGAACAATACAATACGTACAGAAATTATTGCAGCCTTCTGTTATCGGAATCCATGCATTAACAGCTTTTACACGATTAATAGGGAATTCAGCGGCTTTATCATCTTCAGTGGCATTAGTTTCGGTACACTCACAAACCCTCACACCCGCATTAACTTTCTCTATAATTTCCGGGAGTGCATAAATCTTATGGGTTCCTAAAACAAAATCAACATACGGTGCACGACGGAAAACAGTCTGAGCTTTCTGCTGCGCAACACAGCCGCAAATACCTATTTTAATATTTTTCCCTTCATTCTTCCACTTTCCCCACGTGCCAAGCATACTAAAAGCCTTATCTTCGCTTAACTGACGGATAGAACAGGTATTAACCATTAATAAATCAGCCTCTTTAGGGTCTTTTGTTTCTATGTAATCCTGATACGAAAGCATACCAAGCATTCTTTCGGAATCTGATTTATTCATCTGGCAGCCCATGGTTTCTATATAAACTTTTTTCATACATTTCCCTTTATGATATGTCTAACAGTAATTTCTATTATAATACAAAAAATTTATATACTTGACTTTTTAAAATATAAATTATATCTTTATAGGTAAAGGTCTCTATATGACGAGTGTATTTAAGGGGAATGTATGGGATTAAGGCAAAGAAATATTCTTTCACTATTGGAAGACAGAACAAATAACTATAATGACAGAGTTGCACTGGGAATTAAAAATGCTCTCGGCTGGCGCGAATTTACTTATAAAGGCGTGGGTCTAATGTCAAGGAAACTGGCCTGGCATTTAATAAATGTTGTAGGAGTAAAAAAAGGCGACAAAGTTGCTATTCTCTCTGAAAGCAAACCCGAATACGGCGCATGCGTTTTTGCGTCAATACTTGCCGGCACAACAACCGTTCCTTTAGACGTGAAACTCACAAAATATGAATTAAAATCAATCCTTTCTGATTGTGAGCCGACAGTGATGCTTGTTTCACAACATTATCTGGATACAGCAATCGCACTCCAGAAAGAAATTCCATCCTTACAAACCATTCTTGTTATGGATGAACCTTCCGGCAATCTTGGTTATACAAGTATTTATGAACTTCCTAATAACTTTGACGAAAAATGGAGAAAAAGAAGTTCCAAATCGACAGTTTTCATAATTTATACATCAGGAACTACCGGAGCACCAAAAGGGGTTGAAATAAGTTTTATAAACATGTTTTCACAACTTGAAGATATGAAAATTGCGCTTGATGAAATCCTGCCTCTGGAACATGGCAGAATTTTATCCATATTGCCGATGAACCATTTATTTGAAATGACTGTAGGATTTTCAACATTCATGAATTTCGGCTATTCAGTTTACTACACGCAGAGCCTTAAACCTAAAGATATTCTTGCGATTATGCGAGAAAAACAGATTAACTTTATGATTGTCGTTCCTGCATTTTTAAAACTTTTAAAAACAGCAATAGAATCAGAACTTCATAATTCTTCTCCGGCAGAGCAGGCAGCATTTAATTCGCTATATCATGCAGCAAAATTTATACCTTGCAGTGCAATCAGAAAATTAATGTTCAAAAAAATTCATGACAAATTCGGCGGACATTTTATAGGATGTATATCAGGGGGAGCACCTCTGGATTTACATGTCGGTAAATTCTTTGACAGAATAGGGCTCAAAATTTATCAGGGATACGGACTTTCAGAAGCAAGCCCTGTTGTTTCGGTTAATACAGACAAACGCCGCGAACTTGCATCCGTCGGCAAACCTCTGAAAAGCTTTACTGTAAAAGTTGATGAAACAACCGGAGAACTTTTAATAAAAGGGCCTGCTGTTATGAAAGGTTACCATAATCAGGAAGAATTAACACGAACAGTTATAGATGAAGACGGCTGGCTTCATTCCGGAGATATTGCAAAAATCGATAAAGACGGCCACATTTTTATTACAGGCAGAATAAAAAATATGATAGTACTTTCAGGCGGGAAAAAAGTTTTTCCGGAAGAAGTAGAATCCGTATTGGAAAAAAGCGAGTATGTAAGCGAGGTCTGCGTTCTCGGGGTATCAAGAACTTTCGGCTCAAAAGACGGCACCGAAGAAATTGCGGCCGTAATTGTTCCGAAAGATTACCTCTATGACAAATACAGCGATGAAGAACTGGATAAATTAATAAGAGCAGATATAAAGCATCTTTCAACAAGACTCACTGCATACAAACGTCCTGTTAATATAGTTATAACAAAACATCCGCTGCCAAGAACTGCAACCCGAAAAGTTAAACGTAAAGAAGTAAAAGAACTTGTTACAGCTTAGCAGATATCTTTATGGTGGAATTGTTTTTCACCGCCGGCGTAATCGGCAACAATGTGTCCGTTACCAATCAGTTTGTATTTATAAATCGTAAGACCTTCCAGCCCGACAGGACCGCGTGCATGGGTTTTGTTGGTAGAAATTCCGACCTCTGCTCCAAAACCGTATCTAAAACCATCGGCAAACCTTGTTGAGGCATTAAAATACACTCCCGCAGAATCT
>DVIU01000140.1 GCA_018711035.1 Candidatus Scatousia excrementigallinarum | reverse complement strand
AATTTCATTCATTTTAGCCTGGTCATCAAAATCCTCAGGCGTAATTCCTGAACGCACAAGACCTCTGAGTACAAACGCAGGGAAAAGATTTAAAATCGGGTTGTTGTATGAATTGTAGAATGTTGACATGTTTTTAACCAATTCTAACAAATCGTCGCCTGTTTTAATTTTTGATTTGGATTTGTCAGAAAGGCTCAATGATTTGATACCGCGTTCTTTTAACATTTTATCAAGAGCATGTTCATCATATAGATATTCAATTTGTTTTCCTATCGTAACCTTAAACAGAGGCGGCTGGGCAATATATACATAACCGTTTTCAATTAAAGGTTTTGCATAACGGAAGAAAAATGTTAAAAGTAATGTTCTGATGTGAGCACCGTCAACGTCCGCATCGGTCATAATAATAATTTTGTGATAACGGAGTTTTTCAATATCAACTTCTTCTTCGTTTTTGGAAATGTTAATCCCGAACGCCTGAACCATTGATTGGATTTCGTTGTTAGCATAAATTTTATCTAATCTTGCTTTTTCAACGTTTAAAATTTTACCCCTCAGAGGGAGAATTGCCTGAAACATTCTGTTTCTGCCCTGTTTAGCAGAACCGCCCGCTGAATCACCCTCAACGAGATATATTTCGCATTTTTCAGGTTCTCTGTTAGAACAATCTGCAAGTTTGCCCGGGAGTGTTGAATTTTCAAGAACTGATTTTCTTCTTGTCAGTTCTCTTGCACGTCTGGCGGCTTCTCTTGCTCGTTGAGCCTGCAATGTTTTTTCTAAGATAGTCTTTGCAATCTTAGGGTTAAATTCGAGCCATTCCTGTAGTTTTTCTTTAACTGCATCCTGAACTGCACCCATAGCTTCCTGAGACCCTAATTTTTCCTTGGTTTGGCCTTCAAATTCAGGATTTGGAATTTTTACCGAAACAATTGCCGTCAATCCTTCGCGGACATCTTCTCCGGAAAGGTTCTGGTCAGAGTCTTTAAGTATGTTATTTTTTCTTGCGTAATCATTAAAAACACGTGTAATAGAGTTTCTGAAACCGGTTAAGTGTGTTCCGCCCGAATGAGTGTTAATGTTGTTTGCAAATGAAAGAACACTTTCGTTATAGGCGTCTGTATATTGCATAGCAACTTCGACCTGCATTGTGTCAACAACTTTATCAATATAAATAGGTTTGTCATGGAGAACGGTTTTGTTTTTATTTAAGAATTCAACGTAGCTTCCGATACCTCCGACGTAGTGAAATACTTCTTCAGAGCCTGTTGCATCAACGTGGAAAATAATTTTCAAACCTTTGTTTAAGAAAGCCATTTCACGAAGTCTGTTTGCAATTACATCGCAGTCGATTTCTGTTGTTTCCGTGAAAATTTCAGGGTCAGGCCAGAAAGTAGTTTTTGTCCCTGTTTTATCTGTGGCAGCACCTTTTTCAACAGGTGCAACAGGCTCGCCTCTCATGTATTCCTGCTTCCAGATAAAGCCCTGTCTTGAAACTTCTACAATATATTTTTCGGAAAGAGCGTTAACAACTGACGCACCAACGCCGTGAAGGCCGCCTGAGACTTTATAGCCGCCGTCACCGAATTTCCCGCCTGCGTGAAGAACCGTATGAACGATTTCTAATGCGGATTTACCTGTTTCCGGTTTTATATCAACAGGAATTCCGCGGCCATTGTCTTCTACCGTAACGCTATTATCTTTGTGAACTGTTACATGAATATCCGTACAAAAACCTGCAAGAGATTCATCAATCGAGTTATCGACGATTTCGTAAATACAGTGGTGAAGCCCGCGCTGTGAAGTTGAACCGATATACATACCAGGTCTCATTCTTACTGCTTCCAGCCCTTCAAGTACACGAATATTGCTGGCATCGTAACTTGCAGAGGTTTTAGTTTCAATAGCCTCATTATTATCAGGAATATCCACTACTTCAACTTTCTCAATCTGAGTAGTTACGTCTTGAGTTCCGTCAGTCATTTATAAATTTCTCCCCTTATTAAAAAATCTTTTACTATACCAGAATTATAGCATAAACATTTATTTTTGGCCATTTTATGACGAATGTGAACGTAATATTTATTGAAAATTTACATAAAAGCGGTTATAATGGTAAAGTAATAACTAAAAGGAGGTAGATATGGAAAAGTTAATGATAGCGCGGATTTCGGGGGGGGGGGCAGTGTAGAAGCCTCTCAGGAAAAGGGTTTACATTAGCAGAGGTCTTAATCACATTAGGGATTATCGGAATTGTGGCTTCTATGACTTTGCCGACTATAGTGCAGAAATATAGAAATCATGTTGTTGAAACTCGATTGAAAAAGTTTTATACAATATTTAACCAGGCTATACGACTTGCAGAGGCTGAATATGGTGATAAAAAAGATTGGTTTATTGATGCGTCCGGTGTTGATTTAGATGAAGATGGTAATCCGATTGAGGATAGTGCAAAAATAGATTTGTGGTTTAAAACATACTTATCAAATTTTATTGTGTTAAATAAGAAAATAGATACGCGCGGGCAGATATTATATTATCTCGCGGATGGTACGGCATTTCAGTTAGGTACCGATGGTAATCCTTCGTTGCGCGATATTTTGTTTTATCCGGGTAATCCTGAAAAATGTGTCGGTTCATTAAATGAAACCAGAGGTGTTTGTGCCTTTTGGTTTGAATATTGTCCGAGTTGTGCGGGTGGAGATTGGAAGTTTCTTTACGATAAGGGGTTAGAACCCGGTAAATATGCATGGGATGGAACTTTAAATGATTTGCTGCATGATTCCTTAAGGGGATGTGCTGAAGTTGCGCAAGGCGGTAACTATTGTACTGCTTTTATTCAATATAATGGATGGAAAATTACTAAGGATTATCCTAGAAAAGTACGATATTAATTAGCTTGTTGTCCAATTTAAATTATCTAATAAATTCCCTATAATTTTTTCGTAATTTAATAAAGGAGATTTTTTATGTCTAAACCTATTTCAAAAGCAATTTACAAAATTGCGGAAAAAAATGATTCTTACAAAGTTGTTCTTTTTACAAATTATTTGAAAATTGACGGAGAACTTTATACAAAAGATTCTAAATGTGATGAGTGCCATGAAGATATTTTGCCTTTACAAAATGCTCTTGTCTGCCGTTTAAAAGATTATTGTGAATGTGATGATGATAATTGCGACTGTAATGATTATGTATGTTTTCGTTACGACTGGTTGAACGTTAATATTGATGAAATTGTTGCATTCAGTATTCTTCAATAAAAAAAACACCCTTTACTAAAGGGTGTTTTTTTAGCTTTACGTAAACAAAACTATTTAAGTCTTACGTTAACTGAAGAACCTTTTTTAGAAATTTCTACTTTGTCTTCTCTTGCTAACCAGCCAAGACCTAAATCTGCAAAGTTTCCTTTAAGATCTAATTCTTTTTTAATTTTTGAGAATGTAGCTTCCCCGTTGTTGTTCAAATAGTTGTAAATTTGTCCTGCTGACATTCCGATTTGTTCTTGTAATTCTTGCATTTCTACCTCCTACTTTTCCTTGCAATGCTTAGTAAAATTTGAATTATCTTCTATGCTTAAATACTAGACTAAATTTTAAAAAAATGCAATAGTTTAACAGTATTAAATTATTTGTAGTTTTTACACTTATTTTTGTGATAAAATACATTAAAAAGAGGATTGTTTTTTGTGATTATAGACGGAAGTGTTTCATCGGATAAAACGCAGGTTTTGATTGAAAAGTACGCAGCTCTTCTTAACGGTGGAGTTGATGCTTCCAGAATACTTGTGCTTGTTCAGAATTCTAATCTTAAAAATAAATTTATTGATGAAACATTAAAAAAACTTGAGATAGATTCGTTTGAAAAATTGAAAGTATATTCGTTTTTCGGACTGGTTTACAATTCTATAATTGATAACTGGGCGTTTATTGAAAATGGTAATCCGTTTAAAGATAATCCGAAAATTTTACCAAACCTTGCGGGACTGGAAGTTTCGCAATTCGTTTTGAAAGATATTCTAAAAGGCATTCCGTTTAAAGGTTACAATTCAAAAAAATCCTTGCTTCATCAATTGTTCAGAAGGTATGCTTTAATTGTCCAGAATAATTTGAGTGATGATGAAGTTGGGTGGCGTGCCGGAGTTTTGGAGGAAAGTTTTTCCGAAGACGCGAAGGCTGCTTTAAAAAAACTTCTTGCAAAAACTCTTTATCTAAGAGATTTTGATTATTTAAGACAGGGGCTTGTATTTAATTATATTTATAAAAATACAAATTATTTTAAAGATATTGAATATTTAATACTTGATGACGGGGATGAAATTACACCTATTTGTTATGATTTTATTAAATATCTTGCACCTCAATTAAAAGATGCTTTTGTTGCTTATGATTCAAAGGGTGCAAGCCGTATAGGTTATTTAAGTGCGGATAGAACTGCTGTGTGGCAGTTTGAAGAGTTGTTTAAGCAGCCGGTTACAGTGTTGGATTCTGCGACAAAATTAAAATTTGACGCTGAAAATATTTTTAATAACGTTGTAAAAGGTGAAAAAACTCCGCTGAAATTTTTTACGGTGCAATCTCCATCAAAACGTTCTTCCATGATTGAAATTACGGCAAAAAAAATAAATGTACTTTTGAAAGAAAAGGTACTTCCGTCAGAAATTTCTATCGTAACACCTGTTATTGATGAGATGTTAAAATTTTCATTAGCAGAAAATTTGAATTATCAGGCGCGGCCGCTTTATTTATCCGGAAGTGAAAAATTAATTCAGAATAAATATGTTTTATCTGCAATTACGATTTTAAAAATGAACACAAATTTGCGTGAAAATTTATCGGAGTTTGACCTGCGTTCTGTACTTACAGGCATGCTCGGTATTCCTGTTAAATATTGCAAAAATATTCTGGAAGAATTTGATAAAAGCCGCACTCTTGCAGATGTTAAATTTTCTGATGAGGAGCACGATTTAAGGTATAAAAATTTATGCGAAATCGTGAAAACTTTTGAAAATTCCGATAAAAAATTATCCGAACAGGTCTATGAAATTTATACAAAACTTTTTGAATTTTATTCAGTTAATCCGGCCGAAATTAATAAATTTAATTTCTTTATAAAACAATTGCAGGATTTTGAAAATGTTTTCGGCGACGAATTTTTAAACCGTAAAGAAGAAATAATTACTCAGATTGAAAATTCGATTATTGCAGAAAATCCGTATTCAGTTCTTGAGATTAGCGAAAATGATTTAGTAATCGGAACTCCGCAAAAGATTATTGATAATCAGATTAAAACAAAATATCAATTTTGGCTTGATATCTCAAGTGATGAGTGGATAAAAAGCGATACAGGCCCTCTGTATAATGCGTGGGTTTTTCAGCGCGGCTGGAGCAAAGATGAGTATACAATCGATGATAATATTGAACTCGGCAGAGAAAAAACAGCAAGAATTTTGAGAAAACTTACGCTCGCTGCAAGTGAAAATATTTTTGCCTGCTCGAGTCTTTTTGACGGAAACGGGGTTGAAAATTTCGGAGGAATTGAGGAATTTATTGTCGTTGATGAAAATTCTCAAACTTCTTCCGATACACCTAAGGCGCGCCCTATAATTCCGCGTGATGACCAGAAGCCTGTACTTGATTATGTTCAAGGTAAGATGGCGATTTCTGCTGTTCCCGGTGCCGGCAAGACAACAATTCTTCTTGCGTTAATTTTGAAACTTCTTGACAATGGAATTAATCCGGATAACATTTTTGTTATGACTTATATGGAATCTGCCGCAAGAAATTTCCGTGAAAGAATTAAATCAATCCGTGAAAATTCTACGCAGCTTCCAAACATAAGTACAATTCACGGACTTGCTCTGAGAATTTTGAAAGAAAACGGAAATTTTGAGCGTTTAGGGCTTTCTTCTGATTTTGATATTTGTGATGATACTCAGCGCACAAGAATTGTTAAAGAAGTCGCAGCAGGTTTGAAGTTAAAGAAAACCGAAACAGATGAATTTGACCGTGCGATTTCTGTTTTTAAAATTGGCGGGGGGCAGTTTAACAATGAAATTACCGATGCGAAATTGAAAAAGTTTCAACAGTTTTTTGATGGTTATCAGAAAATTTTAAAAGAAGCAAACTTAATTGATTATGATGACATGCTTATTTCTTCAGTAAGGCTTCTTGAAGAAAATGAAGATATCAGAGATTACTATCAGAATATTTGTATGTATATTATTGAAGATGAAGCGCAGGATTCCTCGTCTGTTCAGCAAAGACTTATTAACCTTCTTTCTGCGAAACATAAAAACCTTATCCGCTGCGGGGATATAAATCAGGCAATTACCACAACTTTTACAAATGCCGATGTAAAGGGGTTCAGAAAATTTATCGCTGAAAGTCAGAACGTAAGTATGAATTGTTCACAGCGGTGCTGTGAAGATGTTTGGAAACTTGCAAACGAACTTCTTATTTCATCAGAGCAGGACGAAGAAACAAAAGATGCATTTTTCCATATTCTTATGAATCCTGTAGATGGCAGAAATCCTGTGAGCGAAAATGCACTTCAAGCAAGAATTTTTGAAAAAACGCTTGAAGAAAAGAATTTTGTTCTAAAAGAAATTAAAAATGCATTTAGAAAAAATCCTAAGGCAACCGTTGGAATTTTGTTGAGAAATAATTTTCAAGTTGCGCAGTGGACGTCATTTATTAATGACAGCGGGCTGAAAAGTATTACACGGAGTGAATGCCTTGAACAAAAATCAATTTTCAGAGCCATTTTTGCTGTGATAAATATGATTTTAAATCCTTTTGACAACGGAATTATAGCAGACAGCTACGAAACTCTGGCTGAACTCGGCTTTTACAAACAAAGGCTCGGTGCAGAAATTCGAAAATACGAAAATCCTTTTGTATCTTTGGATTGTGATTTATTGGAGAATACTTCGCTCATTCAGTTTTACTGGGATTTAAATTATTGGCTCTTTTTCCCGCACCTTACTGCTGACGAACTTGCAATAAAAATCGGTTTGCATTATTTTAGCGGAGAAATCGAAAAATCTAATATCTATTTAATTTCTACTTTAATTAAGCGTATTTCTTCCAATACAAAAAATCTTGCCGTGATTACGCAGCGGCTTGCTGAACTCGCAAAGAGAAATAGTCTCAGCGGGTTTAAATTTTTCTCTGAAGAAGATGAAAGCGACAGAGGATTCCTTGAAGGTAAGGTTCAGATTATGACGCTCCATAAATCTAAAGGCGACGAATTTGATTATGTTTTCTTGCCTGAAATGGCGGAGAAAAATCTTACGCTCGATTTTGCGCAGATTAAATTAAAATCTTCGGACTTTATTGAAAATGTAAAAAAACTCAATCCGAATTATAAAACTAAGACCGAGTTTGAAATGAAACAGGAATTAATTGCTGAAAACCTTAGACTTTTGTATGTTGCAATAACAAGAGCTAAGAAATATTTATATTTTACGGCAGCGCGTAAGACAAAATCTTTTGAAAAAATCGTGAATCAGGAACCGTCTATTATGTTTGAAAGACTTCTCGGGGAGGTAGTTGTTTATGAATAATTTTTCGCCGAATATGCTAAAAACTTTTGAAACATGTCCGAAAAAATTTTATTTTAAATATGTTCAAAATATTTCGGTGCCTCAACCTGTTTCTTTTTTTGAAAAAGGTAAAAAAATCCACGCACTTGCAAATTATTATCTAAAAGGTGCGGATATCTCAAATATGCTTCAAGAGCTTACCGAGCATGAGAGTCAAATATGGGAAAAGCTTTTAAACAATGAGTTTTTTCAAAAAACTTATGTTAATTCAGAGTACAACCTTTCTGCCGGAGTTGGCGGGTTCTGGGTTGGCGGAAGGCTTGACGCATTGATGAAGGACGATGAAAATTATTATATTCTCGATTACAAAACCGGCTCAATTCCGAAAAATCCCGAATACGATTTTCAAACAATGGTCTATCTTCTTTGCGCTGATAAACTTCTTAAAAATTATAATTCATTAAAATTTGTCTATATTGACTTAAGAAATAACAAAAATTGTGTGATTGAATTTAATGACAAGTTCAGAATTGAATATACCGAAAGGCTTACAAAAATCTGTTCTGAAATCTTGCAGGTTCAGAAGTTTGCGGGCAATTCTGACAAGTGTAAATTCTGTGAGTATGTAAAATTTTGTTTTTAATAAAAAATCCCCTGCTTTATGCAGGAGATTTTTGTATATATTGAAATTAAAACTACTTGATTTCAACAGTTGCGCCAGCAGCTTCAAGTTGTTTTTTGATAGCTTCAGCGTCTTCTTTTTTAACGTTTTCTTTAACTGCTTTTGGTGCACCGTCAACCAAATCTTTAGCTTCTTTCAAGCCAAGACCTGTGATAGCACGAACTTCTTTTAATACAGCGATTTTGTTAGCACCTGCTGAAGCAAGGATTACGCTTACTTCAGAAGCTTCTTCAGCTGCTGCTTCACCTGCTGCAACAGGAGCTGCTGCAACTGCTACTGGAGCTGCTGCTGATACGCCGAATTTTTCTTCCATAGCTTTTACTAATTCTGCTGCTTCTAATAAAGTTAATTTTTCAATTGATTCTAAAATTGATTCTACGTTACTCATTATTTTTCTCCTTTAATTGTTTTTTATGATACCTTAGATGGGATTTTCCCGTTATACTGCATTAAGCAGCTTTTTGATCTCTAACTGCGGCAATAGCACGTGTAAGTGATGCCATAACTGCGTTGACAGATCCAACGATTCCAGATGCCGGTGAATTGATAGAGCCGAGCATTTTTGCATAAAGTTCTTCTTTTGAAGGAAGATTTGCCAATGCTTTAGCTTCATCAGCAGACAACATGTTGCCTTCTAATACAGCACCAAGGATTTCGCCTTTTTTCGAATCTTTAATAAATTTAGATACAACTTTTGCAGGGCTAACCTGATCTTCAAATCCGAAAGCAATTGCAATCGGGCCTCTGCATAAGTCTGAAATTGCTTCATAAGCTGTACCTTTAGCAGCAATTTTAGCCAGAGTGTTTTTGGTTACCATATAATCGCCGCCTTCTTTTTGAAGATTGCGTCTGAGAGTTGTGATTTCGTCTACGGAATAACCTTTATATTCTGTTACAACTGCTACTTGAGCTTTTTCAAACTTCTCTTTCATTGCATCTATTTTTTCTGATTTAAATGCTTTTGTTGACATTTTTGCTCCTTTTATCGTAACTGTTTTTATCGACCTTTGTTTTGCCCGAATACTAAAAAAATTTTGCAATCCTTTTTATCCGGAACCGCAAAATCACACACAGGCATATAATTTATAATTATTATATTCGACTTGTGCAACCTCGATTAGCTGTTAAAACATTTAACGTTCAGGGCTTTGATTTTTGCCCCGCCCGACTAATTGTCTGCGGTGTACCTTTTTAGAATAGCAGAACAATATTTAAAAATCAAGCAAAATCTTAATTTTTCTTAACTAATGCCCATATATTTTCGTCATCTGTTATGTCGTAAGTACCTTTAAGGTATGCTTCAAACTGAGGTTTTTTCATTAATTCATAGCGGTTGCAAAAATTACCGTAACATAGAATTTCATTTGGCATATTTAATGTTAAGAGTGTTTTTAAATCTGCATAGACATCTTTTAAAAGAACTTTATTTGTGTAAACATCTATTGCCATATTGGCATTTAGAGCTATTTTTTTTAATTTGTATTCGCGTTTTAAGGTATTTAAGCTTTCATCTATTTTTAGTAAAATTATATCTACCAGTTCAAATCTTTTAGCTGTTATTATAAGTGTACTTCCGTCTTTTGAGAAACCACACCCGGGTATTGTTTTCAGCATATTATAAAATGCAACCAGAGCTGCGTCTTCCTGACGTTTGTCGATTCTTTTATTATCATTTTCTGTCTGGTACATATCTTTTAACAAGCTTTTCAATGATATGCTTATTAATATAACTATATTCTTATATTCCATTAATGCTCGTTGTTTTTCAAGATTTAACTGAATATTAAAGGCTTCTTCTTCTTTTTGTTTGGTGATTATTATTCGTTTAGTCAAAACTTTTTCTGTGTGTGAAGCGAAAATTTTTAATTGAGCGATAATATAAATGCACAAGCCTGTCAGAGCTATAAATATAAATAATGAGCCATCGAGTCCTGCCTGTCCTTTTTTCAACTGTTCACCAAAATTTGCCTGCATTGACGATTTTATACCGTCGATAAACGGAAGCATGAAATCAAGCAGATGAATTTCTGTGAGTTCAAAAAACCAGTATAGAGAAACAATAAGAATTAATATTATTGAAATTATTTGCAAAACTGTTAAAATGTGACCGGATATTATTGTTATTTTTTTTAATTTTTCCAGACTTTTATGCACTTATCTTCCTCGCCTATTTATTATAATTCTATGTTATCAATAAGACGGACATTTTCAACTTTGACAGCTATGAATACTATAGTATTGTCATCTGCAACTTTTTTTTCTTCTAAGTTGTTTTTGTCTCTGAATTCCAGATATTCCAAGGTATGATTTTCGTTTAAAAATGAATATGCGGTTTCAGTTAATGCGTCTACGTCTATTATTCCTTTATTATAACATGTTTTTATATTAAATAAAATCCTGTTAAGAACAAGTGCTTCTTTTTTCCCTTTATCAGACAGGTATTTGTTTCTGGAACTTAGTGCCAATCCGCTTTCTTCACGAATTATAGGGCAAGGTATTATTTCAACAGGAATGTTTAAATCCTTAACCATTTTCTTAATAATTATTAACTGTTGTCTGTCTTTTTCTCCAAAAAAGGCGTAATCGGGCTGCACAATGTTAAATAATTTGTTCACTACGGTACAAACGCCGTCAAAATGTCCAACTCTTGATTTGCCGCAAAGTTTGTTGACATAAAAGAATGGCGGAATTACATATGTAAGGAAATCATTTGACATTATATGATCTTTACCGTACATTTCTTCGGGTGATGGTGCAAAAATAACGGATACACCCGCTTCTTCGCATAACTTCTTATCCGCGTCCAGTGTTCGCGGATATTTTTCCAAATCCTCTCCGGGACAGAACTGGATTGGATTTACAAATACTGATACGACTGTTTTATCGCATTTAGATACACTTTTTTTTATAAGGCTCAAATGTCCGTTATGCAAGGCTCCCATTGTTGGTACGAGACCTACGGTTAACCCTTGTTTTTTCCATTCTTTTACCTGCTCTCTTAATTCTTTTATTGTATGTATAAGCATCTTTCTACCTTCTTATCTTTTTTTACCGGAGAGAATTTGTTTGATTATCTTTGTGTAGTTTTAATTGTTTTAGTTCTTCTTCTTTTAATCTAAAAACTTCTTGTTCTGAAGGAAATTTACCATTTTTGACATCTTCGTTGTATTGTTTGGCGCAGTTAAATATTAGTGATTTCATATCACCGTATTGTCTTGCAAATTTTGGCTTGAATTCTGAATATTTGCCGAAAACATCATCACTTACAAGAACCTGAGCACTGCAATATTTTCCTGCTCCGCAGGATATTGTCGGAACTGTAAGGTGTTCGGTTATGTATTGTGCACTTTCTTCGGGCACCATTTCCAGCACTATAGAAAATACTCCTGCCTGTTCGAGTTTTTTTGCCTGTTCAAGTATATCTAATGTTGCTTCATACGATTTTCCCTGAATATTATACCCGCCTATTGCATTTAAAAATTGAGGAGTAAAGCCAACATGTCCCATAACAGGAATTCCTATTTCCGTTAAGTGTTTTATAACTTTTATTATGTAATCAGTTGCTCCTTCAATTTTTACCCCGTTTGCCCCGGCCTTTATCATTTTTCCTGCATTTTCAACAGCTTCAGATTCCGTTTTATGATAACTTAGAAATGGCATGTCTGTTATTACCATTGCGTGATTAACACCACGCGCTACTGCTTTTGTGAAGATTTCCATTTCCTCAATGCCTATTGCGTTTGTGTTCTCATAACCGAGAGCAACCATTGCAAGACTATCACCTATTAATATAATATCAATCCCTGCTTCGTCTATATACTTTGCAGTTGAGTAGTCATAAGCGGTAAGAACAGAAAATTTCTCTTTATTGTTTTTGAATTTTTGAATGGTATTTACTGTAATTTTTTTTGACATAATCAGCCTTTTGCCGTTAGTTCTTTATGGGAAGAAAAAAGTGAATTTTTTTCGTTTTTATGTTCTCTCTTGTACCAGTAATAAAGCGCACGGGCTACACGGTTGGAGCTATGGCGTACAAGACCTTCTCTGCTGTCTTCAATCAACTTTTTAGGGAAGATTTTTATGCCTAGTTTTTTAATATTTTCAGCATCAATTTTTACAGGGTATGAGCCTGCGATTCTGTATTTATCAGCAAGATTTGCCGGAATAAAGTCGTTTACCAGAACTGCATCAAGTATTTTCCGGCTGTTTGCATGCTGCATAAGTGCGCTTACGTGGTCAGATACCGAGTAGTTATCGGTTTCGCCAGGCTGTGTCATAATGTTGCATACATATATTTTTTTAGCATTTGATTGGGCAACTTCTCGGGCAATTTCTTCAATCAAAAGATTTGGGATTACGCTGGTGTATAAGCTTCCGGGCCCCATTATGATTAAATCTGCTTCTTTTATTGCAGCTATTACATCTTCAAGCGGTTTACAGTTTGCAGGGTCTGTAAATAATCTTCTGATTTTTCCGTGGGCTTCAGGGATATTTGATTCTCCGTGGATAATCCTTCCATCTTCCATTTCCGCTACGAGTTTCATGTCATCTAAAGTGGACGGAAGCACGCGGCCTCTGATAGAAAGAACATTAGATGATTCTTTTACAGCACGAACCATATCTCCGGTAATCGCACAGAGTGCTGTGAGGAAAAGGTTTCCGAAACTGTGGCCTTCAAGGCCTTCACCTGATTTAAAACGATATTGGAATAACTTTGTAATTAAATCTTCATCATCAGCAAGTGCTGCAATACAATTTCTGATATCACCCGGAGGCAGTATTCCCATATCTTCTCTCAATCGTCCTGAACTTCCGCCGTCGTCGCCTACAGTAACAACTGCTGTTATATTGTTTGTAATATGCTTGATACCTTTCAAAAGCATTGATAAGCCGGTTCCGCCGCCTATTGCTACAATTTTAGGGCCTCGATTGAGTTTTCTTCTTCTGTATAACGCTTCCAGAATAGTTTCTTTTTCTCTGCCGTTATTCAAATCAAGAATAGACAGGTTTGTTTTCTGCCAGCCTTTAAAGAACATTGCAGCACCAAACATAATTATTGTAAATGCAACCCACTCTGTGGAGATTTTTGTTGCTACTTTTCTAATAAATTCCATTGTATAGAATACGGGTTTTATATCGCACAAAATCAAAAAGCCGAGAGCCATTAAAACCGCACCCACAAATATTAATGCGAACCATCTTTTTACCTGTAGGCCCGGAATTAGCCATCCTGCATCTTTAGGCATTTTCATGCTGTTTCTGAAATTTTTCATTATCATCACCTATTCCACCCATCCGGATAAACATGCATTTTTATAATTAACCGGAACAGGAGTTATTATTTCTTTTGATTGTTTTATTAATTCTTTTGCATTTGCAATTTTATTTGAAAAATGTATTGTATCTGCTATTACACAGGTTTTTCCGCCTGTTGCATTATCTATTTGGGATGAAGAAAGAAGATTTTTTAATCTGTTTATTGAGAAGAATATATTTTCATAATCTTTCTGGGAAAAATCTATCGTTCCATCCGAGTTATAAGTTTTTTCAAGGTGGACTTCATGAGCAACAGGTAAATTAATATCTTCACACACGCTTGCTGTAACATCACCGGAGGCTCCATAATAAACAAGCCACTGTGAACATTTTTTTATTGCTTTAGCAATTGTACTTGCGAAACGGAAATTTTCTGCCGCTTGTTTATACATAGCACCATGCGGACGGACATGTTCAATTTCCATTTTAAAGGTTTTTGCAAAAGACATTAATGCGCCTACCTGATAAATAACCAGTGCTTCGAGTTCATCGTCTGAAAGTTCCACCGGTCTGTAGCCGAATCCCTGAATGTCATCAAACCCTATATGGGCACCAACTACTACATTTTTTTCTTTTGCCTTAAGTAAAGCATTTTTTATAGTCACAGGATCTCCGGCATGAAACCCGCAGGATATATTTACTGAACTGGCATAATCCAGCAGGGAATATTCTGCATTATTTCTGTAGATTCCAAAGCTTTGCGCTAAATCTATATTGAAGTCTATATTTTTTATTTGTTTTCTCTCAAGAGTTTGAATCATCTTAATAATTCCCGTTAATAATTTGTATTTAATACCAATATTATACTCACAAAATAAATAAATACCACTATCTTTACATAATTTTAACCACAAAAAAGCCTCCGATATATCGGAGGCTTTAAATCAGGGAAGATTTTTCCAGTATTCTTTACTTTCATCTTGCGGGTATTGATTTTTTAGTGCAAAATGTGAACATGCCGTTCCATTATCACCTGAAGCGTGGCAGTTTTTGCCTGAGTTTTTAAAATCACAGCATACTTTCAATTGTGATTCAATCGCTGCAAACGTATATTTATGTGTAGCTGGTAAGAGTATATTTCCATTGATTATCTGAAAATAAAATACATCATAACCCAATCTATTCGGACCTTTTATTCCGTTTGTATCTACAATAAAATCCAGCGGTTTGATACTGTTCGCCATCCACCAGCAGCCGCTTGCTGCAATCATCATACCGTTTTTTATAAAGAATGCTCCTTCGTTATGTCCGTCTATATTAAATTTTTCATATCCGTTTGTCTGTTTAAAAAAATCTTCTTTGTAGCCAATCTTAGTTAAATTTCTAGTGTCACTGGCATATAAATTTATTGTTTGAAAATATTTTGAAAAATCTTCTATAAACTCGTAAGAGTTTCGACCGTCAGCGCCTTTTGAACAGTATGTTTCAGCAATATTCGCATTATCGGCAGACATTCTGAAAACTGCCTGGGAAATCAAAGAGTAGGCCGTTTTAAACCTGGCTTCAAGTTCGGAATTCCGTTTTTGGACAATTATCGTCGGCAAAGTTAATGCAGCCAAAATTCCGATAATTCCTATTGTAATTAGTGTTTCGGCAAGCGTAAAAGCATTGCTACGAGCGTTGCCCCCCCCCCCTGAGTGCTTTTAAAGCTATTTCTGTGTTTTTCATAGATTATAATCCTCCTTAACGCTCATTATAACATATAAAAAAGTCCCCTGCAACTAACAGAGGACTTTTTATGATTTTGATTTATCAACTATTTTGCCTGTAATTTATTTACAGCAATAGTTAATCTTGATTTCTTTCTAGCTGCGGTATTTTTGTGAAGAATACCTTTTGAAACAGCTTTATCACATAATTGGTATGCTTTTGAAAGGGCTGCATTCAATGCTTCTTTATCTTCACCTTTAGCAAGTTCAAGAACTTTTTTCATAGCAGTTTTGATGGAAGTTTTGAATGCTACATTTCTAAGTCTGTTTTTTTCAGCTATAAGAACTCTTTTTTTAGCAGATTTAATATTTGCCATTTTATTTTTCCTTTTCTAAGTCTTGTTGTGCTTAATGACTGCACCGTACTCGAGGATGTGAGTAATTTCATACTATTCAAAAAACTTTTTTTTTTCAAGTATTATGTTAAGCTTTTTAAAAATTCATTTCCCATCCTTCTTCTATTATTCTTGCAGTACAACCATAAGAACCATTTGATGTAGTGCTTTGAGGGTTGCATAAATTTGGATTAGTTTTCCAATATAGGTTAGGGTTGAAGCTTCCATCTTGGGTTTGTGCATATTTATATCCATAATAGGGATGAACTTCTCCATTCTTGTTTATTCTGAATAAATGTATATCTCGACCGATTGTGTTTGGCCTTTTAGGGCCATTCACATCTACTGTTAGTGAACTCCAATTTTCACTCCAGGGCATTATTTTTATTATAAAACCATCTGAAGTTTTAAATGCAAATTCGTTTGCTGTGAATATCTTTCCGCTGCTGCTTCCGTTGACAAAGAATGCCTCGTATTCGCATGTTGTAGAGCCATAACAAAATTTTAAAATTTGATAGTTTTCCTTGAATAATTTTTTTGCATTTTCTACCCACTTTGTATCAAGAGTTCCATCAAAGCCCATGCAACTCATATCTTCACAACTCGTCTGTTGTTTTATTGATAGCATTACTTGAGAGATTTGTGTGTAAAATTTTTGCAACCCTGTAATATAAGTCCTTTTTTGATATTTGTTTACAAGGGTTGGTAGTGTCATTGCCGCAACCATACCTATAATACCCAGAGTAATTAATACTTCAGCTAAGGTAAATCCGTTGGTTGTATTCCTAATGTGAAAAGCGTTCCTAATGAAAAACGACCTGAAAAAAGTCGTGCGCTTATTAAATAATTGTGCAAAGTGCTTCTTAAAAATCCGTTCCAGAGTGGTATTCAGCCTCAGGCAGCCCCCCCCCCAAGTGCTTTTAAAGCTATTTCTGTGTTTTTCATATGTATCATTCTCCTTTCAACTTTAAATTCTATCATGCTTAACTCTTATTTACAATCTGTGTATATTTAGTATATAAAATATATTTTAACTTTTG
>DVIU01000005.1 GCA_018711035.1 Candidatus Scatousia excrementigallinarum | reverse complement strand
GAGTTTCAGATGGAAACTAACCAAAGAACAGCAAAGATACCAAATGATTTTACTAATTTATCAGAGAAATTTTTTTCATTAGGGCAAAGTGATTACTATTATGAGAATATCAAAAATTTAGGTGATTCGTTAAGAATTGATATTTTAGAGGCGTTAAATGATATTGCGTATAATAATGAGCTATATAAAAAAGTTAAGGGACTAAATGTTACTCGAGTTTCTCTAATGCGAGAAGTTAATGATTTCATGATTAAGCAACAATTTAGTCGTATTGCGCACGGGAAGGCAAGATTGACCGAATATGATATTGAATATACATATCCAACTACGCATATGGAAAATCCTCCAGTTCTTACATTTAGAGTTATGCCTGATTCAAATCCGCCGACGAACATTCATGTTATTATAGGGCGAAATAATGTTGGAAAGACTTATTTAATAAAGAACATTATAAAATCTATTTATTTGGATTCACCGAATAATGAATTTGGTATATTAAAATCATCTAATTCATTGACCGGGCGATTAAATGCGGCAAATGGAAGGAATCAAGCGTTTGCAAATGTTTTGTGTGTATCTTTTAGTCCTTTTGATAATTATGAGGATATTATTACTATTGCAAAAAGAAAATCCATGCCGTTTAATCATATAGGTCTTACAGCAGGGGATTTGAATGAGATATTAACTAGAGATTTTGCTCAAAGTTTGATACAGTGTCAGAAATCCGAATATAAAATAAGTTTATTAAAAAAAGCAATTGAGATTTTGGAAACAGATCCAATATTTGAAAGATCCAATATAAAACCTTTGATTATAATATCTAGAGATGATCGAGATGATGTTCAAAAAGAGGAGGCTATAAAATTATTTAAAAGATTAAGTTCTGGACACCAAGTCATCATTTTGACATTAACTAGGTTGGTTGAGTGTATTACAGAAAAATCTTTGGTAATTTTGGATGAGCCTGAAAATCATTTGCATCCACCACTTTTGGCCGCTTTTGTAAGAGCGTTATCTGAATTACTAATTGATAGAAATGGTGTAGCGGTTATAGCTACACATTCTCCAGTAATTTTGCAAGAAGTACCGAGAAGTTGTGTTTGGAAAATAAATCGGATAGGGAATGAAGTCGCAATTTCTAGACTAGAAATAGAATCTTTTGGGGCTACGATTGGAGCTTTAACTAGAGAAGTTTTTGGCTTAGAAGTGACTAAATCAGGTTTTCATAAAATGCTTGAAGATGAGGTGTCTAAAGGAAAAAGTTATGGGGAAATATTAGAAAGTTTTAATAATGAATTAGGTGACGAAGCAAGGTTGCTTTTAAGTACATTGTTACAAATAAGAGATTAATTATGAAAAAATTGGAAAAGCCAAAGATGTCCGTAAGAGAAATTTTAACTGACATTTCAAATATTACAAGAGATAAAAATAAGAAAAGCCAAATATGTGATTCAATAGATCTGATAAAAGAATATTCGGATAAATATGATGATTTAGCAACGAATCATAATTTACATACCTTTATTCCATACGATAAAGTAGAAGTATCTCTTACTTCGACCGATCTGCAAAAACTTTATATAAATTCCTTCTCTAAAGGAAGTTTAAAGGAAAAATATTATAGTAAAATATTAGCGTTGTCAAAAGATGGGAAATGTCCAATTTGTGGAATTGGGCAAGTTTCAAATTTAGATCATTATTTAGCGAAAACAATTTATCCTATTTTTTCAGTTACCCCTATCAACTTAATACCAATTTGTAGAGATTGTAATTTTAAGAAACGAGATAAACCGATAATAAATTATGTTGATAGTCCATTGCATCCATATTATGATGATATAGATAATTTTATTTGGTTGTCAGCAAATATTTTAAAAAAGGAAGAGGGTAACATCGTAGTTGAATATTTTGTTGATAAATCTATTATGGAAATAGACAATTCATTATATTGTAAACTGAACTCACACTGTAACTTATATAGATTGTTTGAACTCTATGCAATACAGGCAACAACTGAAGTTGCAGAAAACTTAGATGCTTGGAAAAGAATAGCTTTTAAAGAAGGTATAGAAAAATTAAAGGATATTTTAAAGGATATGCTAATATCTAGAGAAAACTTCCAAAAAAACACATGGATTACAGCTCTTTTTCGATCGATTATTGATAATATAAATATTATTCTATAATAGAGATTGATACGCATGTTGCAATCCGAACTGATGTGGTTGGATAGTAATAGATGTTTTTTGTTTTTACAATAAAACATTGAAAGAGGTGTCAATTACCAATGGTAACAGAGGTAGCATTTTTATCCACTAAACCCATAAAGGCTGAAAATGAGCTGAAAATGCTTGTTTTCAGCCTTTTTTTGTGCTTTTTTGGACTTTTTTCCGTTCAATTTCTCTATGTTTGGGGGCAAATTTGGGGGCAGAATTGGGGGCAACTCCGCGTTTCGTCTTGGCGCATTGTGAGAAATCAAAGCGGCAGAGTATAACAAAGTTTTTGCGCTTCCTTTTTTAAGAAGTCGTCGGAGACATGGGTGTATGCGTCCGCGAGCTTGCCGAGAGAATGCCCCATCATGAGTTTGCGAGCATTTTCGTCGACATGGCATTCCACACAACGCGTGTTAAACGTCGTCCGAAGGTCATAAAGGCAGCACCCGAGTTCCTTGCGAAGATTTTTATAGAGTGTCTGTAAGGTCGGAAATGCGATTTCGGTTAAGTCTCCGATATACGGATGCAGCATGGGGCATATCGGGATGCGCTTGTATTCGATTTTATTGCCTTTTCTCTTTGAATTTTTCACAATAAGCATGTCGCCCTCACGGCGCAAAGTGGAGTATTCATTGGGACGCATTCCCGTGTATAGCGCTATGAGGAAATACAGACGATAGGGGGAAGATGACTTGACCAGCATGGCTTCTTGCTCCAAGGATAGAGCAATGCCGTTCTCGCGCTCATGCTGAACATGAATAACTGTAGACATGGGGTTTCGCGAGATGATATTGTGCGCGATCGCGCC
>DVIU01000139.1 GCA_018711035.1 Candidatus Scatousia excrementigallinarum | reverse complement strand
ACTCCTCATTAAAGTTTGAAGGGTACTTATGAAATGTTATTGTTTGCCCATTAGGAACAAGGTATAATCGTTCTATACATTCTGTTTTATGATAGCTAAAAAGACTTTCAAAGTGATATTTCTGCGAGCATATTGGACATAAAATTGAATGTTCATACCTACGTTGCGACCAATCATTTGTAAATAAATCTTCTCGCACTTCTCCCTTTCCGCAGGGGCATTTTGCAAACAGACTATACTCGTGTTCATAGCTCATAATTTACTCCATAGGTCTAATCATAGACTCAATAAAACTTATTTCCTCGTCGGATAAGTTATATTTACCATAGAGAAACTCATCTGTCAATGGTTTAGAGAAATCTTGCATAGGGACAAATTCGTAAACTTGGCGTGTGCCATTTTGAGTAGTTTTTTTAAGCATAACTAAAAATCTGAAAAAGCGAGTTTTTATGTAACTAACAACATTTTTTGCTGTTTCTATGTTATCAAAACAACCTATTTGCAAGTATGTCTCTGTACAACATGAATGAGGCTCGCCAATAAACGGTTTGTTGATTATCTGGTGGGGATAACCTTCGCCGGCACCATAACCAAAACTTATAAAGACTTTATATTTTTCTATCGATTCAGTATTTTGCGTTATCTGTATGCCATTATCCAAATATCCAAATGACTTATTTCCATATATTTTTATGTTTGATGCAGGGTTGTCCTTGGAAAATTTATTGAATGTAGAGGAAAGCCCATAAGGACGACGTGTACTCACTATATCCATAAATGAGCTTTCGTTAAAAGCTTTTACTTTATTAAAAATGCCAATAGCTTGATTAAATCTTATAAAGACATCATTACCTTTTTCGAGCAGATTTCTGTTCATCTCTGAAATTATCGAGGATTTATCGTGTGTACAGACTAAGCAGGTTCCATGGACATCTCGTTGCCAAAGGAAGTAGCAGACACCGCCTTTTATTTCTACGCCAGGGAAGCAATCGCCGGCATCAGGATAGTCGTGAATAATGCTTATTCTGTCGTCATGGAGCATATTATCTCGGAAGTTATCAAGTCCTTTACCACCGGTAAACCAACGGGAAGGAATTATCATTGTTAAGTATCGAGGAGACAATTTTTTTGCTTGCATTACGAACTTATCATATATGGGAATAGCGCTTGAACCTGTGCCGCCGCCGTCGTTCAACTGATAGGGCGGGTTGCCTATGATAACATCAAATTTCATATTAAAGATTTTCTCCGCATTGGTAATGTGAATAAATTCGTAAGCGTGTGTTTCAAGCTCTGCGCCGCGGTCATATTCCTTTTGGCTTGCTCCGCAGAATATGCACCGCCCGTCTTTCCATGTGTGGTTTATGCGCTTAAATCTGATATTGCCTTCGGCATCTTCAAACTTGCTCACCGAAAACTCACTATTGGGATATTTGCTGCAATACACGCCTCTGCGAGAAAGCAAGCTTGTTAGTTCGGTTATGGCTATGCCGTAAAGTTGTTTGTGGAATATGTGGTCAATTCTCTCCTGCAAATCTGGGAACTGTCGTTCTAACCCTTTAATAAGTCGCTTTGCAATTTCTCGCAAAAATACACCCGTCTTGCAGGCAGGGTCTAAAAATTTAGTGTCGGGGTTTTTGAAAAGCTCCTGCGGCAACATGTCAAGCATTGCATTGACTATCTCCGGCGGAGTGAACACTTCGTCGTTGGAAAGGTTCGCAAGGCAGGAGAGAACGTCGGGGTTATAAACTTTATTAAAAAGACTTTCAGCCATTTTCCTGCACTCTCCTGTAATGTGAAATGTATCTCTTCAAAAACTTGCCTTCGGGGTTTTTCTCCTGGTCAAATAAGGACTGCTGCCCGCCATTGTCGGTGGCGTTGTCTGCAAGCAATTCTTCAAAGGTATAGTCACACCGCTGCATCGAACTGCCAGTAATGAACGACCATTCCGAAAATACGATTGGCTCGTCTGTGTCGTTGCCGTTCTCGTCAACGCATTTAAGGGTAAGGGCATTGCCGCATACTATGTTTCGGGAAAGAATAAAGCGCACGGCGTCTCTCGTTTGGTCGCTACATTCCTTTTTGCAGACGGCGGAGTATTCTTTATTCCAGATTTCAAACATTCTCTTTCGGCAGGCGTCTACGTTATCCTGCAAAATATCCACGCCGTATATGCTGGATGCGGCAAGTACGGCGTTCTTTTCATAGTCAAGCGGACTTTTGCCGTATTTTTTGCGCACTACCGCAAGTTTACGAGTAAGTATCTCCGCCAGAAAATTGCCGTCGCCGCAGGCAGGCTCTAAAAACCTGCTGTCTATGCGTTCGGTTTCGTCCTTTACAAGGTCGCACATGGCTTTAACTTCTCTTTCGGCAGTAAACACCTCGCCATGCTCCCGCACGCGTTCTTTAGATTTAATTTGATTTATTTTAGACTTTTCCATTTGCAAAACCGATAGTATTATATCGTAATTACGATACAAAGTCAATGTGTTTACGAAGTATTAAAATCGCAAATGCGAATTATAATATACTTACGGTAAATGGAAAATGAATGTAGTTCAAAAAATTCGACAACTGCAAAATGAAAGGAATTGGACAGATTATAGGTTGGCGCAAGAGGCGAATATATCGCAATCTTCCCTTGCAACATTGTTTTCAAGGCAAACTCCTCCCAAACTTGAAATGCTCCAAAGTATATGTAATGCGTTTGGATTAACGCTTTCGCAGTTCTTTTTAGAGAATGAAAATATAGAAATCCTCTCAGATACCGAAAAGAAAATGCTGCAAGTTTTTCGCAAACTTTCCCCTAAACAACAAAAAGCCTTAATAGATGTATTTGAAGAATAAAATAATCTAACAATATATTCTTGATAAAAATAAAAAAGCGCGGGACAATTAAGTTCTGCGCTTTACTTGTATTGAATGGTTTTTTATGCTAAAATTTACAATATATGGAAATATTTGCTTTATAAACTCTATATTTAGTGCATATTGTGATTTTTTAAGGATAAACAGATGGATAGGAAAAGATATAATGAATATAAAGAAATTTTGAATAATACAGTTTTGCCTCAACCGATTTCAAAAGAAGAACAACAGAAAATTACTCAGCCTCTGGAGGATTGGGTAAATAATAATACGCCTGCAAAGTTATTTAAATTTAGGGCGTGCAATGAGAATAATATTCAAGCTTTTTTAAATCACCAGATCTGGTTTGCAACGGCTTCTAGAATGAATGATGACTTTGACAGTTTATTATTTTGCGATAATAATAGAATAAGTCGAGAACTTAATGAGCAATTTGATCATGACGGCAATTTGAAAATCTATAACTTTTTAAAAGCAGACGGTGAAATTCCTGAATTGTTTATAAATTTATTAGGTGAATCGGCTATTAAAAAAGCTAAAGACAATATAAAAAAATTCACTGATGAAGAGTTACATCAGAGCAGTATTGCTTTAAAGCAATATCTGGAAAAGGGGTTTAATGATCAATATCCGTTTGTTTCAGAAATTGAACAGAAGACTATTAAGTTTTCGTCATTTAGCGAAGATATCAACTCTCCCCTAATGTGGGGACATTATGCGGAAAATAGTACGGGTTTTGCATTGGCTTACGATTTTAGAAACGGCAAGTATAATGACTGTCCAACTTGCCCCAAACTTGGGATAAGTTGTTTTTCGCCGAAAATTCACAGACTATTACCTGTTGTATATAGTGATAACATGCTTGATTCAACTGATTATGCCAGATATTTGATGCAGGATGCTATTACCCGTAATTATCTGCAAAATTTAAATATTGAGCCTAACTTATGCAATGAAATATTAAATACTGTGGCATGTAAAGATGTATTCATGCATACAAAAATTCTGTTTCAAAAATCTACGGCGTGGGCAGAAGAAAAAGAGTGGAGAATGACCGTAAGTTATAATTCGCCTTTATATCCAACTGATCAGGTAGCGAACGTTTCAAAAAAGCCATGCGCTTTGTATTTAGGAAGAAGAATAAACAAAAGTAACGAGTTAATTCTAAGACATATTGCTTATAAACAACATATCCCTGTGTTTAAAATGGGTATAGATAAGACAAGTCAGAAATTCGAATTCAAACCAGTTAGAGTAAGCAACTCTAAAAAAGATTTGTTACTTTAATTTTTAAAGTGTAATTAGAAATGGGTATTGCGTATTAAGTCTACCGAAAATAAATTGGTAGGCTTAAATTATTGAGAATATGACAGTTTACTATTGTGCATTGAATTTCGGCTGCTTTGACGCGATAAATATTTTTAGGTTTCCATTTTGAACGCATTCTTTCGCCCGAGTAATAAAGTTATACCGCAGTTCATGCGTATGGTGGTTAGGCAACAATCGTTTGAAAGTCGTATAAATAGTATTGACATTCGTGTGTTTTGCCTTCTCAAAGTCCACATAAGGCAATACCCTTTTGAAAACGGGCGTAAACGGAATAGACCGCTTAACTTCGCTCCTGCCCATCTTCGTTTTGCTCGTGATGCAAGTGAGCATTTCGTTTTCGACAGAGATCGTTTTGAGTTCCGAACGGCGCAACCCGAAATATAAGAGCACTAACAGTGCCGAGGAGGCTTCGTTGTCCTTATGCTCGATACAGAAATCAACGAGCGTCTTTTCCTCCTCCTTCGTCAATGCAGAGCCTTTTTTCGGTTCATGATACGGCAGTACGATTTTTTTCATCGGAGAAAGAATATGTAAGTCTTCGCAAGCCAAATCAAAAACGCAGCACAGTATTTGATGCAGTTTTTCGGCTGTGCGATGTTTTCCCGCGTCGATAAACTGAAACAGGTACTGTTGCAATGCTTGCCGCGTGATATTTGTAATGGGCAATTCCCCGAAAGCGGGCAACAAATTGGTGGCACACAACCGTTCATACTCTTTACAGGTGCTTCCCTTGCACGTCTTGCGCTTGATTTCCAGCCATTCGTGCAGATAATCGGCAAAGCGAGCGTTGGAATGAACGTGCGCCGTCTCTTCCCTTCTTTTCGGACTTGCGGGCAACGGCATTTCGCCGTTCATCTGTTCCAATAGTTTGGAAATAAATTTTTTGCGCATCTCGTCGAAATTCTTTGCACAGGCGAATACTTTGAATCCGTCTCTGCGGTAATGCGCTTCGTACACCCCTTTATGAAAGCGGTACGGAATGATCCTGTCTTCGCAGGCAAATATTTTGCGGTATTTCTCCGGCATACTTTTGATCTCCTTTTTAGATAAAGTAAAGCCGGGTTTTGACTTTCTTCCCAAAGTCTTTGCGGTTTCTCCCTGTACAGAGGCCGCATTTGATTTGTTCGGCGCGACGAGATTTTTCAGCGTTTCCAGCGTGACGGAATCTGCCGCCCTCTGCAATACTTTCGCCGTCAGTTCGTCTTTTGCCTCGCCTTGCAGGTCAACATGGTTAAGTTGTTTTGTTCACTTTCAATGCAGAATTTACAACCTTTATTTTGCTATTATACTACTACTTAATAAAAATATTGATTAAGCAAAATGTTAAGATCATTGTTGTATATTTAAAACAAGTTTCATGTTAAAATGTACGCACGAAGAACAGGAGGAGAAAATATGAAGTACTTATTTTTCGACATCGAAACAATTACTGCAAAAACCATCAACAACAGAATCGTATCGTTCGGCTACGTATTGACGGATGAGAATTTTAATGAAATCTTCAAAGAAGACATTTTTATAAATCCTCAAGAAGAAACGAAGACAGATAATAATTGGGAATGGAAGCAGATAGTCACTCAAGACAAAGAGGGGTTTAAGGCGTTTTATCACAAAATCAAAGATTTATTGGAAGATGTGGAAACAATTGTAGTCGGGCATGGAACGGATTTTGACGTACAGTATTTAATTGACGAATGTGAACGTTATCACTTTGAACCGATAGATTTTAACTATCTTGATACATTTAAAATATCAAAAAGCTTGTTACCTGCAAATATAAAAAAGGGGTTAAAATCTTTGTATGACGAGTTGGTCATACATAAAGAGACTTATACACCGCACAGAAGTTTAGATGATGCCTGTATGACCAAAGCGGTTTTTAAGGAATTATTGAATAAAGCTCGCAATTCGAAAATTTCCATATTGGAAAATGATGAATTCATTTCGAATTCATTGCGTAGTGTATATGGGGAAATGGAAAGCTTTGTAAGAAAAGAAGCTGGCTATTTTACATGCAATTTCGATATCCCTGTTATCGGAATTTTAGTACAATGTACTTATGTAAGAGGTAGCGAAAAGAAGAAAGAAGAGTTTCATATGTATTACGATTACGCAATCGATCAATTCTTTACGCCAAAACACCCTAAGAAAGGTAGCCAACCCGCAAATAGCGTGTTGCCCAAGCATGCTTATGATGTAGCGCAAAATAAGGCGGTGTTCAAAATCCATAAATTGTGGGATCTTGCGAAAAAAAGAGGGGCCCCACAAGATTTTTTCTATCGAAAGGGATATAGTTTGGATAATATGAAATTCAAGCAAATTTATTACGCGCTGACGTCTTATGAGGTTTATGCTAAATATCAGCAGAATACTCTGCTTTTCGACTTTAAAGTTGCGTTAAATGATAATTACTTCAAAAATGCGATAGGAAATAAAAAGGGCAGATGTTTTGATATTAAAAACATCATAAAAATTTTTCACACGGCAGAGACGGCACAGAAATCTTTACTCCTGATGGCTAAAATGAAATTCGGAAATAAGGATAAAAGTTTTCCGAAAATTCAAACAAACGAATTGCCGTACTCCGAAAATATAACGTATTTGTTGGCAAGAGAATATGTTGACTTATTAAAAAATAACAATGCAGAAAAAAATTCGGATGATACTTTGGTGGTGGGGGATAAAAAATATATTCCGACCCAATGTGCTTTTTCAAACAACTTGTTTTCGAAAGAGTTTATACTACCTGTTTTAGCGGAAGTAAATAATAAGTAATAGTGTAAACAGATATGCATCCCAAGAGTTAGACGCTTTTTGAGGTGCATATTTTTATGGCAAAAATTGAAGTAAGTTTAAAAAGTATAGCGCAGAGTTCAAGATATCCGTTTTAATGGACATGTCTGAAAACCATTGTAATATAATTTAAAGTATGTTCAAAACTCAATAGTTCCTTAATTCGTTGATCAATATTTTTTCATTATTGCATCCGACAGGTCGATCGTAAATTGTAAATTCAATCGTAAGTCCGTACAAATTATGTTTTTGTATGTATTGTAATAAAAAATCTATCTGCGGTATATCATTTAACTTCTTATCGAAAATGTCCGTTTTAAAATTAAATTCCGCATCTCCGTTATACATTGTTCTATGATCCAGTTTTTCATTCATTGTAGCGCAAATTCTTATAGTTTCGCCGTCAATTTGTATTGCCCCCAACAGTACCTTGTTTTTATAGGCATTTATCGAAACCGCAACGATAATATGTGTTGAAAATTTGTTCATAACTTGTATATATTCCTCATAATTTTTTACATATTCATAATGCGAATTTATTTTGTTGGCATGGCGAATTACATATAAGTCTGCTTTATTGTTCATAAAAAATGATTGAATTTTATCGAATTGATATTTATCGACAAAAATTTCCGGAACGGTATTCAATTTCAGTTTCTTGATTAAAGTCCTGCTCTCTTTCTTCGTATTGGCGGTATATATCATTTTAAGGCATCTCCGCTTTTCAAAGCGCAAAAAGGTCCGCACATTGTGCATTTCTTATCGCTTTCAATTTTGTGCTTATATAATTCTTCTTCTGTCATCTTCGGAACGATCGCACAATCTATTGAGCCCTTACAACCCACTTTGTTGCGTGCTTCTGCCATCTTTTTATCCAATGAAACGTTTCCCGTCCTTGCGATATATCCCGCATATGTCGCTATTTTAGCAGTAATAACCGCTTCTTTTACATCCTCAACCGACGGTAATCCCAGATGCTCGGACCTGGATACTGCCGTTACAAAATCAGCCCCGGCGCTTACGGCGGAAGAGGTGGCTATTGCGGACGTAACGTGGTCGTAGCCCAACCCACAGTCTGTAGCAACGGTTAATACCCGATATGGCGCATTTAAAATTTCTTTGGATTTTTTTACAAGAGAGGGGATTAAATTGATAGGACAATGCCCGATTCCTTCTACCATAATTCCAACATCCATATCGGTTGCTCGCTTGACAAGAGCGGCATTCCTTTTTATCTCTTCCCAATATTTCTGGTTGTTATGAATAGCATCATAGATATTAGCCGGTCTGAAAACGGAACCCAAGCTCAACGTAACGCGATACCTTTTTGCTATTTTAAGAATTTCGTCGAAATACGTAAAATAGAAATTTTCTTTTCCTGTTTTTTTGATATTAGTAAGAACCATGGTTCCGCCACGGCTTGTACAGGAAATGATACGACCACCGGTTTTAAAGTATGACAGATCCTCCTTTAAAACACTCGCATGAATGGTAAGCATGTCAACGCCCAGCTTGGCTTTATCTTCAATGCCGTTTATAACATCCTCCTCCGTAAAATACGGCTTATTGTCGCCGTAGAGCACGTCCGCAGCTCTGTCATATACCGCAATCGTCGATAGAGGTAAATCGATACTGTCGAGAAGCCTTTTATGTATCTCGTTGTAAGTAGGGAGTAAGGTATGGTCTATGATAATATCCGCGCCGTATTTTTTGGCGATTTGCGCTTTATTGATTTCGATATCCAAACTGTCGCTTGTATTGCTTGCTCCTATGCTCGCCAAAATTTTAGGGAATTCTTCGTTCCCGACAAGCATTGATTTTTTTCTGACGGAATTTCCGATTGTAAGTTTCATACGAATCTCCTTTTTCGCACTATTCAAACGATGGCGCTACCCAAATTTTATTGTTTTTGACCAAATTCCAATAAGCAAGAGGTTTATGAACAGACATTTTTTCTGCAACGGCGATTTGAGTCGTTTTGATCCTGTCCATTTCTTCCGTATCGATCGTTTTAATATATTCCGCGTAATGTATCGTTTTATTGCCTGTTGCTGTTGTGGCGGTAATGGTTCCGTTTATATTTAAAAGTATTTTCTCTGCTTCATTCCATTGGTCGAGTACGCGTAACACTTTTTTATTTTCTGTGCTGCTGATATGAGGAACGGGAAAAGAGATCAGTTTTAATTTGTCTTCTTTTCCTTTTTGCGGCGAACCGTAATAGTGTTTTAAATCGTGTCCGACGTTATAGCGAACCTGACCGTCTCGGTTTATCATTTCAAATACAATATGTTGAATATACTTTGACAATTCCGTTCTGTTCATTTTTTTATATAAGCGGGGAAGCCACCGATAGTTAATATATCTGAATGCCGTCACGATTTCATCTTTTACAATAGAATTCAGACAATCGTATGCGGCAAGATATATTTTTTCGTCACCGGTTTCAAAACAAGATTTCCAGGGCAGCTTTAGAGAGCATTTGTATACTTGTTCAAGCTCCCAAATCATTGCTTTTTTATTACCGATGCGTGATATGGAAGCAAGTGCAATTTCTTCATTGGTATATTCTTTTATTGCGGTAGCGTCAAACGTATAAAAAGAAAATAAATAGTCAAGCTCATCTTGCTCTTTATTGCGTAGTTTACCTGTAATACGCCTGTAAAACAGGTCAAAAAAGCAATTTTTTAATTTTTTATAAGCAGTAAAAAAAGCGAATACTTTGTTGTCGTTCATAGCTATTGCCGTCGCTATCTTAAATGAGCGTAACCATCCGAATTCTTCTCGCCGTTTCTCCACGGAAGAAGTATCGAGAGGAATTTGCGACAACAAATCATCGACGGACACTTGCAGTAAACGCGAAAGTTTATACAGTACTTCTATGCTGATGTTTTCTGCGCTCTTCCATTGACTGATTGCGGCGGAGCTTATCCCTAAAATGGAGGCCAATTCTTTTTGAGATATATTGTAGTTTTCCATTATCTGTTTAGTAAATTCGCTCACTTTATTACCTCACTTTCAACAAAATATTCGCTTTTTATTCTATTGATATCTAATACCTGCAGATTTTCATAAAGTTCATGGGTAAGTTTTTCGTCACGCCCTTGCAAATATTCCTGGTAAGTAATTTCATAAATGCTTTTGCCTCTGAGTATTGTATATTGATATTCCAATTCATTTTCTCCGTCAAGCAATCTTTGCTCTAAGTCTTCATATTCCTTTTTAAGAGAAGGAGTGGCAACAGGCGTATCTGGCGTAGGGTAGTAATCCAATTCTGCAAATTGTTTTTTTGCCGTATCATAAACTACTGTAGGGGCATAGAACATCGCATACAATCTGGCAAGTTCTTCTGCAATATTTATTGTTTCGCGTTGTATGGTATATCTTATCGTATGGTTGATTGTCGCACCGCATTCAATCAACATTTTTATAAAGCCTTTTACATCGTCTTCGCCGTAGTATAAGGTAATCTCTTCTTCGTAAATATCTTTCAGGTATTCGGTATATCTCAACGCTTCTGCCAAAAGCACGTCTTTATCCCAGGGCAAAAGGGAGTCGACAAATTTGTAATAGGCTTGTTGTGAATGGAATAACGCCACATATTCGATAGGGTCGTACCCATTATTTGCAAACCGCATATTGACAGCCGTTCCTTCCATTGGCATACAATTACATACGCAATATCGACGGTTGATCTCAAAAAGCAATTCTTCATCCGAGCAGGCGGACAAGGAATTAGTGATCTTTTTTACATCAAGTTTTATATTCTTTAACGCATCGGAAGTAAAAGGCTTTATTTTTTGCTCTCCGTTTTCTATAACAGAATATTGCTTAAAAAAGGATATACATAAAAAATCAAATTCCTCTTCATCAATACGCGATATAGCGTTGTGTCCCAGTTCAGGAAGTAGCGTACGGTAACGGTTCTCTGCATATATTTGAATTTCTATGAGATCGGCTAACAACCCTCCTGTTGTTTGAACAAAGTCGAAGGGGCCAGATCTATTTTTAGCTTTACGGTAATATTCGCCTAAATAAAGCTGATTATAGTCGATAGGTGCATAATGACATCCCTCTAATATTTCATCAACGGTTATCTCGTAAAATTTGGCGATATCGATCAAGTTTTGAATGTTGGGAAGGGATTCGCCGCGTTCCCATTTGCTGATTGCCGCACAAGAAAATCCGCCGCTCGCTTCTATCCCGCAAAAAGCACTGAACTTCTCCGCAAACGCAGCCTGAGTTAAATTTTTTTCCTTCCTTAATTCTCTTAAAAATTTTCCGACAGTTTTTTTGTCCATTATAGTCCCCCGAATTGATATGTCTTCCTACAATTAAATTATAAGGTGAATATTTTAATATTTATAGCTTAGCATAATTCATGAAAGAAGACCACTCCTTGTTTCTACAGCTTATTGCTAAACCAATAATAAAGTTAAGTGCTGGTATAATTATACTGTAAACACGTTGAATATTCAAGAGATAAATAAAAAAAGCTGTAAATGGTAACAATAATAACATAAGGCGGCAAGACAATGACGATCATTGAATGTATAGACGAATATGGTATGCAGGTCGGGGACGTCATATTTACCGACGATATTTACCATCATGTCACGGCGCGGATCCCCGGCGTGCAGCGCGATGCGGTCAATACAAATATCGCGCGGTATGCAAAAGCCCATCCTTGTTTATCGCGGCATCGCCGAACGTGCAAAGAGTATATGATATGAATTTACATTCAGATCGTGACGCATTTGAGGTCATCATCGACGAAGTATCCCGAGCAGGTGGCGTGCGCCTTTCCATAGGGTTGTTAAAACTATTGAATGTAAGCGAGGAGTAAAACTACTCGCTTTAATTATGTAAAAGGATTTTGTCCCTTCTATTGCAAATCCGAAAAAGAGATGTTATAATAATGTTATATTTTCGAGGTAAACCCGAATGGAAATCGGACAACAAATCAAAACTGTCAGGCTGAAACTACATATGAGCCAGACAGAATTTGCTTCGCTTTTCGGTGTTAGCTTTGCCACGGTCAACCGCTGGGAAAACGGAAAGACGACACCGAACTACCGCGCGCAACGCACTTTTGAGCAGCTCTGTAAAGAGAAGAAAATTTTTATAGAAAATTAATAAACTTGACTATTTCTGTCAAGTTTTAAGTAGTATCATAAAAAACAAGAAAAAAACAGAGAGAAGAGAATGGCCGAAGAACGCATTCATAGTTCGGATGATAAGATGCATTCAAAAAATCGAGTATATGTAGAAAAGTCAAAAGAGTATTTGAAAGCGCATTTGGATCTTATTGATCCCGAGTGTTACCGCTATTTGCAGGAAAACACTTCAATGGAATTGGACTAAAACAGCAGAAAAAGGAGTTGCATCATGGCAGACAATAAAAAAGAACAAGAGCGCGAAGAGCTTCACAAAGCGATCCGGAATATAGCTAACGGGCTGCGCGGCAGTGTAGACGGGTGGGATTTTAAGCAATACGTTTTGGGCTTTATGTTCTATCGGTACATATCGGAAAACATTGCGAATTATATCAATCACGACGAGCATGAAGCAGGCAACCCTGATTTTGACTACGCCGAACTTTCGGATGAAGAGGCGGAAGAAGCGCGTGCGGATATGGTAAAGACGAAAGGCTTCTTTATTTTACCCAGTCAGCTTTTTGTAAATGTCCGTAAGCGCGCGGATAAGGACGAAAATTTGAACGAAACCTTGGAAAAGATATTTCAGGCGATCGAAAATTCGGCGCAGGGAACCGAGAGCGAAGACGATTTTAAGGGATTGTTTGACGACATCGACGTCAATTCCAATAAACTCGGCGCAACAGTCTTAAAGCGCAACGAAAAACTTGTAAAACTTTTGAACGGAATCGGCGAGATGAAACTCGGCGACTATAAGGATAACACGATCGACGCGTTCGGTGATGCGTATGAGTTTCTGATGGGCATGTACGCTTCCAATGCGGGCAAGAGCGGCGGGGAGTATTTTACCCCGCAAGAAGTTTCCGAACTGTTGACGCATCTGACGCTCGCGGGAAAAACGGAAGTCAATAAGGTGTATGACCCCGCGTGCGGAAGCGGTTCGCTTTTGTTAAAGTTTGCAAAGATACTCGGCAAAGAACACGTGCGTCAAGGCTTTTTCGGACAGGAGATCAACCTGACGACGTACAACCTTTGCCGTATCAATATGTTTTTGCACGACATCGATTTTGATAAATTCGATATTGCAAACGAAGATACGCTCATATCTCCCCAGCATTGGGACGATGAACCGTTCGAGGCGATCGTTTCCAATCCGCCGTATTCTACGAAGTGGGCGAGGGACAGCAATCCGCTTTTGATCAACGATCCGCGCTTTTCGCCTGCGGGTATTTTAGCCCCGAAAAGTTACGCGGATATGGCGTTTATCATGCACTCGCTTTCATGGTTGGCGACAAACGGCACGGCGGCGATCGTATGCTTCCCCGGTATCTTTTACCGCGGCGGCGCGGAAAAGAAAATCCGTCAATATCTCGTCGATAACAACTTTATCGACTGTATTATACAGCTTCCGAGCAATCTCTTTTTCGGAACAAGCATTGCGCCCTGCATCATGGTCTTGAAAAAATCCAAAACCGACAATGCGCTTTTGTTTATCGACGCGACCAATGAATGCGAAAAGGTGACAAACAATAATAAATTGCGGCAGGAAGATATCGACCATATTTTAGGTTGGTTTACCGAGCGGAAAGATGTGCCGTATATTGCCCGACTTGTACAAAACAGCGAGATCGGAGAAAACGATTATAATCTTTCTGTCAGCACCTATGTAGAGAAAGAGGACAAGAGCGAAAGGGTAGATATTGCGGTACTAAATCAGCAGATTGCGGAAATTGTCGCCCGCGAGCAGGTTTTGCGTGAGGAAATCGATAAGATCATAGCGGAGATTGAGGGTTAATGGTGCAAAAGCGATTTGACGAATACTTTGCCAAAGTCGTTTTGGAATATTGTTTTCCGGAACGCTACCATGATTTAAAAGTAAAAGATAAACCTGATTTACAGGGCGATGGGTTAGGTGTTGAAGTAAAAAATTGTATGCCGAAAGAAGTTGCCGAAGCTTTTAATCTTTGGAACAAAGCATTAAAATACGGTGGAAAACCTCCCAAAAAGCAAACCATTAATGAGAAGTTTTGAGTGTTCTTACTGTGTTTGCATCATCTAAAAGACAAGAGGCGAGACTTCGGAATTCCGATGCCTCGCCTCTTGCTTGTGCGTTTTTAAAATTTGATGACAATAGGTTCGTGGGAAAAGGAAGAAATGGTTGCCGTTGCATCCTTGAAGTAGTAAACGGCGGTGTTGCCGTTCGGTCCCGACGTGTACATGGCGCGAAGGGAGGGGTAGTCGTTTAGCATGCTCTCCTGCGCCTCGGTGCGTTCGTCGAGGGCGAGCGTTCCTGCCACGCGGATCCATTCGTCACCCTTCATGGCGCAGAGTTCTACTTTGGGGTTGGCGGCGATCTGCTTTGCAACGCTCTTGCCTTTGCCCGTCTGGATGTACAGTTTACCTTCAAACAGATGTATGGTGCCGAACGGCCGCACGTGCGGCTGGTCGCCCTCAACTGTGGCGAGATAGTATGTCTCGGCGGCTTTCAAAAATTCATAGACGCGGTTCATGGTGTTTCCTCCTTGTATTTTTTCCATTATATCACGTGCAAGGCCCAAAAGCAAGTTTTCGTTTTGAACTGCCGCCGCGTTGGCCGGTTTCCCATACAAAACAGCATAAAAAGTCAAAAAAACTTATTGATTTCCTCCGAAAAGTTTGCTATAATAAAACCATGTGGAGGAAATCATGTTAATTTCATTCGATGCTTTGGCGCAGCAATTTGCAGAATATACCGATGTCAAGGGTAAGATCCGAAGGGAAGTGCAAGGCGGCAGGCTCGTGCAGGTCGCAAAGGGCTTGTACGAGACAGATGCCCGCACCGACGGGAAGTATCTCGCGGGAGCCATCTATGGGCCGTCTTATCTTTCGTTCGACTATGCCCTGTCCGTCCACGCGCTCATTCCCGAGGCGGTCTACAATGCCTATACTTCGGCGACGTTCCGCAAGGGCAAGACCAAGCGCTACGAGAACGCCTTCGGAACTTTTTTGTACCGCGACGTTCCCGCTGCCGTGTACCCGCTCGGCGTGGAGATCAGAGTGGAGGGGGGATATTCTTATCAGATCGCCTCGCCTGAAAAAGCGCTGTGCGACAAGCTGTATTCGCTTTCGCCAGTGTACTCGGTGAGGGCGCTCAAAGAACTGCTGTTCGACGATTTGCGCATCGACGAAGCCGCTTTCTTTGCGCTGCAAAAGGACGATATCTTGCAACTCGCGCCGCTCTACTGCGCCACCAATCTGAAACTGCTCGCAAAGCTCATGGAGGAGAAGTGATATGCAGACGATCGTAAGTCAAATGCTGGAACGCTGCCGCGCCGATTCCTTGGGGGAGGAGCGCAATGCGCTGAAAGAGGTCGTACAGGAAGTCGCCCTCTGCGGGCTTTCGCGTGCCGGTTTTTTCAAGTCGACAGCATTTTACGGCGGAACGGCACTTCGTATCTTTTATGGACTCGACCGCTTTTCAGAAGATCTGGACTTTTCTCTGATCGCTCCCGATCCGTCTTTCGACCTGAAAGCGTATTTTCCGATCTTGGAGAGCGAGATCCGCGCAACGGGGCTGAATTTCACTGTGGAAGAGAAAGTAAAGTCGGCGGAGTCAAATATTCGATCGGCATTCTTAAAAGGCAATACAAAAGAACACATCCTGAGCTTTTTTCAGGGGCAGGACAGTTCTGCTTTGCATCCCGGGGAAATCATCCGTATTAAGTTTGAAGTGGATATCGACCCGCCTGCGCATGCCGCTTTTGAGTCAAAATACCGCCTGCTGCCGTCGCCCTATGAGGTGCGTTTATACGATTTGCCGTCGCTGTTTGCGGGAAAGATCCACGCCGTTCTCTGCCGCGCGTGGAAAAACCGTGTCAAAGGGCGCGATCTATACGACTACGTCTTTTATCTTGCAAAAGGGGCGGCGGTCAATCTGAAACATCTGAAAGAGCGGCTGGTTGATTCCGGATTTATCGGGGAAGATTTTCAGCTGGATCAGGGTAGTCTGATCGGGCTTCTCAACGAACGCTTTGCAAGCATTGACTATGAGCAGGCCAAGCAGGACGTGCTGCCGTTCATCAAGGATAAATCCAAACTCAATTTGTGGAGCGCGGCATTTTTTACGGATATTTCCAAAGGGCTCAGGACGGTTTGACGGTAAATGATATTGTGTTACATCGGTCCCACGCGGATTCTGAAAAGAGGGGAAAGAGGGCCTGATTCTGAGGAACATGTTTAAGGGCGCGCCGATATAGCGCGCCCTATTGCGTATAAATTTTCGGGTCCGTCATTCAAATGGTTTGAACGACAATTTTTGCGTGGGGTAGATCGTGGGGAAGATAGTCAAAATCCAGCGTTTTTATAGGGTTTTTCGGCTGTTTTTAGCCATTTTTTGAGTTTTTAGAGTGCCTCTGACTCCGTCATTCGTTGGTTCGAATCCAGCTACCCCAGCCAGCTACGGGCAAAATTAGGCAAAAACTGCTTAATTTAGCCCGTTTTTTCGTATTTTTCGGGTATTTTATGAGATTCCGAACTGTCCGTCATTGGGA
>DVIU01000138.1 GCA_018711035.1 Candidatus Scatousia excrementigallinarum | reverse complement strand
CAGCAAGTGTAATTTCAGCTTCATTAGGTCTTGCACTAAGAAAACTTGTAAAAGGAGCCGAGGAGATGAAAAATCTCAATGATATTAAAAAAGCCGAGGCACTTTTTATAGTTGCAGTATCATGGATAATGTTCGGCATAATTTCGGCCATACCGTATTTATTTTACGGCTTAAATCCTCTCGATAGTATGTTTGAATCTGTATCGGGAATTACAACAACAGGTGCAACAATAATAACTCATTTCGATTATCCGAAAGCATTTTTCTTCTGGCGATCTATGACACAATGGCTAGGCGGTTTAGGAATAATCGTTTTATTTATAGCAATTCTTCCTCAATTTGCAGTTGCAGGACGTCAGATGTTTTTCGCGGAAACCCCGGGGCCTACCGAAGACAAATTTACACCCAGAATAAGAAATACAGCTTCTGCATTATGGAAAGTATATTCCGGTCTTACGATTTTGCAGGTTATACTTTTAACAATAGGGGGAATGTCTTTATTTGATGCAATCTGTAATTCATTTTCCACGCTGGCAGCAGGTGGGTTTTCACCGAATCCTCAAAGCATTATGGGCTATCACTCAAATTATATTACATGGGTTGTATTAATTTTTATGTTTTTTGCCGGCGCAAGTTTCAATTTGCAGTACAAAGTTATTAACAAAAGAAACCCGCTTTTGTTTTTACAAAACGACGAATTTAAACTTTATCTGTCACTCGTAGTCGGTATAAGCGGTTTAATTGCCTTAGCACTGATTATAAATAATAATTATTCCATATTTGACGGAATTACACATGCACTTTATCAGGTAATAAGCCTGATGACATCTACGGGGAGTGCCAGTATAGACTTTGCACAATGGGACTTCACAGCTAAAGTACTTTTATTCTCAAGCATGTTTCTGGGAGCATGCGCAAGTTCTGCGGGTGGTGGTATAAAAATGACAAGATGGTTCTTGTTATTCAAGTCATTAAAGGCTGAACTCGTAAGAATTTTACATCCAAATGCAATCATAAACATTAAGATGGATGGGGTTACCGTTGCTCCGGAAGTTATAAGACAAATTATAATATTTGTAATTTATTATTTTATAGTATTTGCTTTTGGAGCAATAGTCATTGGAATAATAGAACATAATGCTACAATAGGACTTTCAAGTTCAATTACTGCTGTGGGAAATATCGGCCCCGGATTCGGGAAAATAATCGGGCCAATGGGAGGTTTCAGTTCTTTGCACGCAGTATCAAAATCAATTATGATAGCTTCTATGCTTATCGGAAGACTTGAAATAATTCCGTTTCTTGTAATGTTTGAACCTGATTTCTGGAATTTTAAAGATAACTAAAAAAAGGAGGAATGCATGAAAACACTTGATATGACTGTTTTTTCTATGAAGGGGGGGGGGCAACCGGACACTAGAATGCGCTGAGGCACTATGTTAGTGGTATAAGGACACCATTCTGGAACGGCTTTTTAAAAAGCACTTTGCACAATTATTTAAGAAGCGCACGACTTTTTTCACGTCGTTTTTCATTAGGAACGCTTTTGGGGGCTTTAACAAATTTATCGGTTTTACTTTAGCTGAAGTATTAATTACTCTGGGTATTATAGGTGTGGTTGCGGCAATGACATTACCGTCACTGGTTAGCAAAATACAGGATAAACAATTAAAAACTGCATTCAAAAAGCAATATTCTGCATTTGCGCAGGCAATGCAAAGAGTTTATATAGAAGACGGCGATACGTATGAAAAAGTAGATTGGCTTCAAATGCCTGTATATTTTTGCAAAATTCAAAATCAACTAAAAGTTCTAAAGTCCGGCATAAATTGCAAAGAAGTTCTCTCTGACGCCAATTATGATTCAAATAAGGATTGGCCTAATACAGGAAAAGTTTACTGGCATCAAGCTAACAAATGGTATGATAAAAAAGGAAAACCTCAACACGTTAACACCGGTTATCAATATTTATCATACATACTGCCTGATGGAGCTATAGTAAATTATAATTGTTATAATCAAATATTTATAGATGTAAACGGTTACAAAAAGCCAAACACAATCGGCAGGGATATATTTTTTATGACAATACAAACCAAAAATCTGGTACCAACTATAATTTCAACAACAGGCACTCACGTCAGGCCTAACGGATGTACTGTGGATGGTTCGAACTCAACACCTGCATTAACTATAGATAATTATGAGGAAGATTGTAAAACAGGCACCGGCTGGGGTTGTTCATTACTGTACCTGACGGATTAGCCGCACCTGGTAGAAAAAAAACGGCTGATTTTACATTATAAGAATGATTAACATGAACAAATAATATGGTTTAATCGTTAGTATATTACCGAGGATAACAAACTTGAAAACTTGCGATAAACTAAAAATCTTCACACTGGTCTGCGCAGTTTTGTTTAACTTTAATCAGGCTTACGCTGCCGAAAAATATGCAGTTATACAAAAAGGCGCAAAACTTACCATGTCTGATTGTATTCAGATAGCATTGAAAAATAGTCCTCTAATAAATAAAGCTTATTATAATTATCATGTATCAAAAAATGACGAAAAAATTGCAAAAGCTGCATTTTTTCCGACAATAGGAATAGGAACCGGCTATACCTACAACACAAACAGCTCAAACAGAATGAGCTACAACAGAGATACATATAATGCACAGGCAAACTTGAGCCAGCTTATCTTTAATTTCGGCAAAACCAACGCCCAGATAAAAATGCAGAAATTCAATAAAATTGCTGCTATGTATAATTTTGACGACATTGTTTTAGACACAATATTCGGAGTAAAAACATATTACTACAGTGTACTTGCTGCAAAAGCCACTGTAGATATAAATCGTGCTTACGTTCAAATAAATGAAAGAAATTATCAGAGGACAAAAGCCTATTTTGATCAGGGCATTAAATCAAAAATTGACCTTGTAAATGCCGAGGTTAACCTGAGTGACTCAAAAGTTACACTTGTAGAATCAATAAAAGCTTACCAGAATGCAATAGTCCAATTAAACAACTCAATGTATGTTGCCTACACACCGGAATATGAAATCGCGTCGACTGAAACTTTCAATTTTCAGCAAAAAGAAATTCCGGTTAACCTTCAAAAAATATCAGAAAAACGTGACCTGAGCAAAACGCCGCCCCCTGTATCCGATGCAACCTTAACCTCAAAAGTCGAAAAAATGGATGTAATCGAGACCTTTAAATTTGAACCTTTCCCTTACACTTTTGAAGAATGTGTCGAACTTGCAAAAGAGAACAGACCTGATTTAAAAGCTTACACCGCGACACTTGCTGCAATGAAGCAAGCTCTTTTATATATAAAAAGAGAATATTTACCGGAAATCTCTGCCAGTGCAGGATATAATTACAGAAATCAGTACAACACCAATTCCTTTAATGTAGGAATAAATTTGTCCAGTTCTCTAAACATTCTAAGCCAGAAATACGAAATTGATAACGGTAAATTACAGGTAGATTTAGCAAAAAATGAAATTGACCTGCTGGAACAAAATATCTACTTCGAGGTACAAAACGCCTACATAGATATGGTACAATTGGAAAAACAAATTCCGCTTTTAGCAGTCAAAGTAAAACAAACATACGAAAACTTTGAACTTGCAGACGGCAGATATGCTGTAGGAATAGGTGATTACATACAACTACAGGACGCCAGAGTAAACTACAACAATGCACAGCAGTCATATGTTCAAACTGTTTACAATTACAATGTCGCAAGGGCAAATCTGGAAAGACTTATTGCTTTGAAACAAGAAATAACTCTAAATGTTGAGGATAAAAGATAATGAAAACAAAAAAAGCTAAAATAATAACCTGTGCAGTAATAATAGCTCTGATAGGCTCAGGCTTTGCATACAAATCATTCAAATCACGTGTAAAATATCATACCAGACCGCTTGAAAGATGTACAATAACTCAGGTTGTAGAAGCTTCGGGCACAATTAATCCTGTTAACACAGTGTCTGTAGGTTCAACTGTATCAGGTCTGATTCAGGATATTTATGTAGACTTTAATTCACAGGTGAAAAAAGGGCAAATTCTTGCCCGAATTGACCCGCGAAACTTTGAAGCAACAGTCCAGCAAAATCAGGCACAAATTGCAAATGCTCAGGCAAATGTTGCAAAATTACAGGCAATAGCAGATTATGATAAAAAAATGTATGAACGTTACAAAAACCTTTATGCAAAAAACTTCGTTGCAAAAAGTGAACTTGACCAATACCAAAGCACGTACTACTCTGATTTAGCACAAATACGTGCGGCTCAGGCTCAGGTTAATCAATACAAAGCAAATCTAAAAACAGCACAAACAAACCTCGGCTATACCCAGATAATAGCACCTGTTGACGGCACGATAATTTCCAGAGAAATCGACGTAGGACAGCCGGTTGCCGCAAGCTTTCAGGCTCCTGAGCTGTTTACTATTGCACAGGATTTAACTAAAATGCAAATAGAAGTAAATGTATCAGAAGCAGATATAGGAAAAGTTCAGGACGGGCAGGATGTAACCTATACCCTCGACGGCTATCCTGACAGCGTATTTAAAGGCAAGGTTACGCAGGTAAGAATTTCGCCGACAACAGTCTCAAATGTAGTAACATATACTGTTATTGTAGATGTTAAAAACGATGATTTAAAACTAATACCGGGAATGACAGCTAATGTTTCAATAATAACGGATAAAAGCGAAAATGTAATGTGTGCCCCTAGTATTGCATTGAAATTTAACCCGAATACCGACGGTACCAGATACAAAACACAGGGTATATGGATTTTGGAAAAAAGACGTCCTAAACGTATTAACATTGAAACAGGTGCAAGTGACGATACAAATACAGAAATAATATCAAAAGAGCTTAATGAAGGTGACAGGATTATTGTAGACTCATCGCTATCAAAAAATAAAGACAAGAAAAACCAGAGACGCAGAGGCCCCGGCCCGTTCTAAACACCGCAGCGTGGAGCCAGAAGGATAAAAGAGGATAAAATGAGCCTGATAGAAGTTAAAGACGCAATAAAAACATACCAAACAGGAGAGGACAGCTTTAATGCCCTTAACTGTGTTTCGCTTTCAATCGAACGCGGAGAATTTGTCGCTATTATGGGAGCTTCAGGTTCGGGCAAATCAACGTTTATGAATATGCTGGGCACATTAGACAAACCTAACTCGGGAAGTTATTTTCTTGACGGGATTAATATGCTTACTCTTGACGCCGACGAACTTGCAGAAGTAAGAAATGTAAAAATGGGCTTTGTTTTTCAGGGCTTTAATCTTATATCAAGGACAAGTGCACTTGAAAATGTTCAGCTTCCAATGATTTACAAAGGAATTCCGGAATCCGAAAGAATTGTCAGAGCGAAAAATGCCCTTAAAATAGTTGGGCTTGAAAAACGAGAAGATCATATGCCTAATCAGATGTCAGGCGGGCAGCAGCAGAGAGTTGCAATTGCACGCGCAATTGTTAATGACCCTCCGCTTATACTGGCAGACGAACCGACAGGTAACCTTGATACAAAAACTAGCGTTGAAGTTATGGAATTTTTTGTAAATCTCAACAGACAGATGGGAAAAACAATCGTACTCGTAACCCACGAACCGGATATTGCAGAATATTGCGGGCGCATTGTACGCTTTAAGGACGGAAATATTATTTCTGATGAAATAAATAAAAATCCTCACCCCGTAAATACAAAAATGGAGGATTATGTTCTATGATAGATTTTAAATCAACGCTTATAATGGCCGTTCGCTCGCTCAAAATTAATAAAATGCGCTCAATTTTAACGAGCCTCGGTATAATCATCGGTGTAAGTGCGGTTATAATAATGCTTGCAGTCGGCACAGGTGCAAGTAAAAAAATAGCAAAAGATATGGAATCCATGGGCAGCAACCTGCTTATGATTCGTTCTGCTTCTGCAACCTCAGGCGGGGTAAGAATGGGTTTTGGGACAAAGCCTTCCTTAACATTAAAAGATGCAGACGCCATTGAAAAGACAGCCCGTGGAGTTCTTGCGGTTGCGCCTTATTCATCAGGAACTGCGCAGCTCACTTACGGCAATCAGAACTGGTCTACCACTATAGGCGGCACAACTGCATCTTATCTGTTTATAAGAAACTATGAAATCCTTACAGGAAGAAATTTTATTCCTGAGGATATAAAAAATAATACTAAAGTCGCAATTATAGGAAACACAGTTGCAAACGAACTTTTCGGAGATGTTGATCCCATAAATAAAACAATGCGTATTGGAAATGTTCCTTTTAAAATTATTGCCCTTTTAAAAACAAAAGGGCAGAGCGGAATGGGAATGGATCAGGATGATTTAGTATTTATCCCTATTACAACAGCTCAGAAAAAAGTCTTTGGAACAGACTTCCCCGGCTCAATAAAAATGATTAACGTAAAAGCACAGAATGATGAATCAATGCAAACAGCAGAAGAAGATATTGATGAACTCCTCACCAAACGCCACAACATAGGAAAAAACCAGGACAAAGATTTTGAAATCAGAAACCTCGCTGAAATGCAGGAAACAATAAAATCTTCTGCCCGCACAATGTCAATACTTCTCGGAGCAATTGCCTCAGTTTCCTTGATTGTAGGCGGTATAGGAATTATGAATATTATGCTTGTATCAGTGACAGAAAGAACAAAAGAAATCGGTATAAGAATGGCAATAGGTGCAAAAGCAAGCGATATAAGAATTCAATTTCTTATTGAATCCTTTTTATTATCCGTAATAGGAGGTATAATAGGTGTACTCATAGGAGTAACAGGAGCTAAGGCTATACAAATGTTTTCTGAAATGAATATTGCTATATCAGGTTTTTCAATTGCACTTTCTTTAGGTTTTTCGGGCGCAATTGGTGTTTTATTCGGATATTACCCGGCATATAAAGCTTCCCTTTTAAACCCGATTGATGCATTGAGATATGAATAACTAAAATTTTTCACAAAATTCTATCATCTCACATAAGTCAGCCTGATAATTATTGATATTATGCAACAAAATGATATTTTCCATTGCAATTTTTGCTTTTACATTGATGACGAGATAGTCAATTAGTCGCAAGTGTATTTCGTCCACACAATCAAAAAAGTTTTTAAAAAATAATTCTAAATAGTCTAGCATACCAACTCTCCTGTTAACTAATATAAATTCATTATACGCTATAGTGTAATACTATACAGTATAATGTACGCATTTACAATATGTCGTAACAAATAATTACAATATTTGTATGATAAAAATCCATTTAAGAGAGCTAATGTGGCAAAAAAACATTTCAGCCACAAAAATAAACAGAGAAACCGGTCTGAGCACCACTATGATTTCACAAATTATTAACGGAAAACATACTAACATAAGACTTGAAACCGTTGATAAGTTATGTGAAGTTTTAGATTGTAGAATTCAGGACTTGCTTGAATTTGAAAGAATAAACAAATAAGTTTAGAGATTTTCAAGTGCGGCAATTTTCATTGAGTTAAAGTCTGGAGTCCTGCCAAACCATATTTCCTGCGCAGCTACAGCCTGATATACCAGCATATCAAGCCCGTTTAT
>DVIU01000137.1 GCA_018711035.1 Candidatus Scatousia excrementigallinarum | reverse complement strand
CAGCAATACCAGAAACAACAACGGCAATTTAAAAAAGCTAAAAAGGAATTTCAAAAATACTTCCCGAGTGAAAAAGCTGAAGTTTTAGAGATTGAGCCTGAAGATAATGACACAGATATTCAACCAATTATCGAAAAACCGAAGCGTGAACGGAAATTAACACCTCGTGAACAGCAGATGAACAAACCAATTTTTAATTCAAATTATGAAAAATACGAGTGGCTGATGACACATGGAACAACAAATCCTGATGAGAGAAAATGGCTTGCTGACTATATGAGAAGTGATGAATACTACAATTTATATGGAGATTAATTATGAATAATACAAAATTTGTAAAAACAAAAAACGTTAAGCGGTTTGTAGCCTTGATGGATGAACTTCAAAAACTGCCGCCTAATATTCCAAAACTTGCATTGGTTTACGGTGACCATGGGCTTGGGAAAACCAAAGCTATTATTTGGTGGGCAACAAGAAACGATGCTATTTATGTAAGAGCTAACAACGAAATATCTCAAAACGGCTTATTGCAAGCTATTGTTGATGAACTTGGCGAAAGACCAATGTATTTAATGCAGGAAAATTTTAAACTCATTCTCAAACATTTAAAACAAGACCCTAAAATAATTATTGTTGATGAGGCAGACTACCTCTTTAACAGTAAAAACGTTATTGAAATTTTGAGAGATATTCAAGACTCTACAGGATGTCCTGTTGTTTTATCAGGAATGGGAGCAATGGATAAAAAGATTGCAAGATTCAAACACTTTGAGGACAGGCTTTTTAAGAAGTTAAAGTTTGAACAATTTAACAGTTTAGATATTAAAGAAATTATTAATGAGCTTACCGAGCTTAATTTTACCGAGGATGCAATAGAATATCTTGAAACAAGGACAAACCAGTTTCGACAGCTTGTAAAGCTGATTAACAGAATTGAAAAACTGTCCGAAACAAATAAATTTGATGAAATAGATGAATATACTCTGAAAGGAATAATTAATGAAAGACAAACTAATTTCCCTGTGTCGACGGTTAAAAAACTTTACGCGTGATGAACTTCTCAGCTTTATAGATATTGAAGAAGAAGTTTTAGATTTAACGCTTTTGTTTTTAATTGATGAAGGCAGTATTGAAGAGTGTGATGGAGTTTATTCTTATGTAAAATCCTCCACATTAAAAAGCAATGTTAAACGGCAAAACAAGAGCTTGCATTGCATGTTTCAATTTCATTCTCCCGAAACAATTGATTTACTGATTAAATCATTTTGTCTTGGACTGCAAACGCAAAAAGCCGCATATTTATCAAACTTAAATAATAGTTGTGTTGCGGATTTCTATACGGAATTCAGAAAACTGATTTATGAAAGACAGTATAAAACTTTACTGAATTGTTTCTTTGAAAAACCGCAAATAGGCAGGTATAGAATATTCTTTGAACAATATGCGTATTTTTATGTCTACAATAATCGGGTTCTTGTTAGTGAAAAACTTTTGCAAGCTTCAGCAGAAAGGACTTTTGCAAAAACAGAAATACAAGAATTTAAAAAGGTTTACAGCTTTTTAACCAGACAGGTTGCTCATAATACAAATCAAGCTAAATTACATCATAAATTGGCAGAAGCAATCTGGCGAAGAGAGCAGACCTTTGAGGCTTTATATCAGGATTTAAAAATTAATTTGCTTAACATAAATTAATAAATTTGTGGACAATTTTTAACTTTACCCCTTTTTGCCTGTGGCACAAGAGTAATTTTTTTCTAAATAAATAATTTGATTTTTTTAATCTTTCGTTTTATCGCTTTTTTGGTATTAAATGTTGTCAAATAATTGACAGGTATTGCTTTTTCACTCCTTTATTTTTTTAAACTTATAAATATAATTAATTCATTACCTTGGGAATTGCAATGTTTGCCAGATAAACAAAGGTCTGCAGGGCTAAATTTGCTGTGCAAAATTGTACAGGCGGGTAATTTACAAACCCCAACCAAGCTAATACAGCTTGATATAGACATGTAGACTATATCAAGAGAGGAATTGAAAAAATGCAAAATTGTGCTGATTGCAAAAGAAAAATTGTATTAAAAGTCATTTTTACCATTTTAAATTTAAAACCCTCTGAAATAGCTAGAGGGTTGAATATCTCAAGGAGCCTTGTCAGCAAATATCTTGCCGGCGAAAGGCACTCTCATGAATTGGATTTGTACTTAATCGAACGCATTTTTTCCATCAAAGTAAAGGATTATGCCCGCAATGTCACAAGATAACGGAAAAAAACCGATTTGGCTTGATTCTGATACCGCCTGCGAAATTTTAAATATAGGACTGAGAACGCTAAAAACCAGATGTGCGCGTTGCGAGCTTATATGCAAAGTAGTAAAAAAAGGAAGAAAATCCAAATACTATATCAATTTTTCTTCTCTGCCCGAAAAATATCAGAAAATATATCTAAATAAAAATGCAACAACCGACATAAAAGTTGACAGAAGCTACTCTGATTCACCTGTTTGGGCAAAAGCACAGGCAGAAAAATATATAGCCGTAATAAAAGCGGCCGAGGGATTAAAGGGCAAACAATTAAAATATTTTATCGAAAAATGGAATCTGGAAAATGCAAATCTTAAAACCTCCTATTCCTGCTTTATGCTTATGAAAAAAAGATATGACGAGCGGGGTATATGCGGGCTCTTGGCAAACTACGGACATTCCGGCAAAAAAGTTTGGATTGACGATTTGCATTTTGATTATTTTAAAACCCTTTATTTAAAAGAAGGAGCACCTTCGCTGCGCAGTTGTTGGGAATCCACTCTGGGATATGCCATGCGAAATAACGGTATGCAAAAGACCGATTTTCCAAGTCAAATGGCATTTAAAAGAAAATTAGAGCGGGAAATTCCAAAGCAGAGCATTTATCTTGCAAGATATGGACAATCCGCTTGGAACAGGAAATACGGCAATTACATTGATAGGGATTACTCTAGCGTAATATGCGGAAAAGTGTGGGTTTCGGATCATGCACAAATTGACGTTGCCTGTCTGTCACCTGACGGCAACGTCGTATTTCCCTGGGTCACTGCCTGGCGTGATTATAAATCAGGCAAATGGCTTGGCTGGTTTTTGCAATGTGGACATCCAAACTCTGACCACATTTTCCAAACTTTTTATTATGCCGCAGAAAATTTTGGACTCCCGGAAGATGTCATTATCGATAACGGAAAAGATTATCGTTCAAAAGATTTTGCCGGCGGTCGCAGGGTTGTGCGTGTTGATTCCGATAAAATCAAAACAACTTCAATGCTCTCTGAACTTAATGTTGAAGTACATTTTGCACTTCCATATAATGCTCAGACAAAACCGATTGAACGCGATTTTTTAAAGATTAAAGAACTGCTTTCAAAGCATTGTGTCGGTTATCGAGGCGGAAATGTTGTTGAACGCCCGGAAAAACTTGCGGCTGAAATCAAAGCCGGTAAAATAATGCCGTTTGATAAATTCAAAGCCATATTTGATGATTTCATCATTAATGTTTTAAATAAAAGACCGTCTCAGGGTAAGAACCTTAAGGGCTTATCACCTGATGAACTCTTTAATCAGGAATTTAAAGAAAAAATTACAACATCTCGTGATGCTCTTAAATTATTCTGCATGAGAACTTCAAAGAATTTCACTATCGGCAGGAACGGTATTAAAGATAATGAATTCGGCATTACTTATTGGGCCGACTGGATGATTTCTAAAACCGGCTTAAAAGTTTATCTTCGCCGGGATGTTCAAAATTACAAAGAGGCGTGGGCTTTTAGAGCCGACAATGATGAGTTTGTCGGAAAAGTTACGGCGGTAAAAGCGGTTGCAGCACTTCATGCTGATACTATTTCAAAAGAAGAATTCAAGGAAGCTATGGCAAATAAAAAACGGAATCTTAAAGTTGCCAGAGCTTACATTAAACAAACCCGCGAAATTTCTCTTGAAGAACAATGTGAAAATTACAAAACCGCTTATGCAAGCGTTGAAAGAGAAACAAAACCGAGAGTTTCAAAACTTGCCAATACAAATATGGATAAGGCTATCCGTAAAAATAAAGAAATGGAAGCTGTCGGCAAGTATGATTTATCAATGTTTTTAGATGAAACCAATATTCAAGATGAGCCGCTGTATCTTTTTGAAACAGATAAAATTCTTGAAGATGAACTAAAAGGGGTGGCAAATGGATATTAGAGACGATTTACGCTGTTTAATGGAACAGAAAAATTTTAGTATGCAATTTATTGCAACAGCCACCGGGATTGCAAAATCTACAATCAGTATGTGGTTGAACAATAATTATAAAGGCGACAATGACAAAATTGCCGATAAAATTCATAATTTTATTCAACGTGAAAAAGAACGCTCAGGTAATGATGAGCTGCCGTTTGTAGATATTTCAATCGTTAAATATATCTCTGAAATCGCACGTCTTTGCCACACTAAAGGTAAAATCGGGGTTTGTGCAGGAAAAGCCGGACTTGGAAAAACCGTTGCCGTAAAGAAATATACAAAAGAGTACATGGATTCAATCCTTATAGAAAGTGATTCAGGCTATACAGCAAAATCTCTTTTAAAAGAAATCCACAGACGATTGGGGCTTTCAGGTAAAGGTTCTGTTTACGATTTGATGAGTGAAGTTATAACAAAATTAAATCAATCAGGCAGACTTTTAATTATTGACGAGGCTGAAAACCTGCCGTACAGGGCTTTAGAAATTACACGCCGAATCCACGACAAAACAGGTGTCGGAGTTCTTTTAGTCGGCAGAAATATTTTGTTTGAAAACCTGAAAGGTTTTAATAATCAATACGACCAACTTTATTCAAGAGTAAAATACCACAAATCTCTTGACAGACTGTTAATTCAGGATGTTATAAAAATTCTTGATTCTATCGGTCAAAGTACAGATTTAGCAGAGACTTATCTTCAATATTCCGATGGGAATACAAGAAGATTGGAACATTTAATTTCCCACAGCATAAGCGTTGCCAACTTTAACGGCAAGGCTGCGGTCGATAGTGCTGTGATTAAACAGACTTCCAAATTATTAATGGCATAGGAGGTTATTAAAAATGCAGAACGGTAAGAAATTCCAACCCGACACATCATTAATGTTCAATATATTTTTAATAGCTCTTGCCATTTTTATCTTGGGAGTTCAAGTAGGCATAAATCGTGGTCGAGAATTACAGCTTGACGATATGAGGATTAAATATGGCTACGATTTCACAGATTAGAAAAATCCATACATTAAAAAATATTCTGGCTATAGATGATGATTTGTATATTGAAATGCTGATGTCTTTTGGTGTCCGTTCATCTAAAGAATTAACATACACCGAAGCTGCTATTTTCCTTGAAATCTTAGAGGATAAAGCTGAAGAACGAAACCTATGGAAAAAGCAGGCTAAAAAATATTCAAACTTAAATCGTGCAGGTAAAATGGCAACTCAATCGCAGCTTAGAATGATTGAGGGATTATGGCGGGAAATCTGCTATTACGATACAGACACATTTGCACGAAAATCCCTGAGAAAGTTTTTAAAATCAAAATTTAAAGTTGATGACATTATGTTCCTGACAAAAACCAAAGCCTCAAAGGTTATTCAGGCTATTTTGGGAATGAAGAAAAATTTAGCAAAAATTGCAAGCGAGCAAGTGCCAAAGCCGGCAAGGCGTTAAGTTTTGACAGTTAGGCACTGTGAGCCGCACTTAAGTAGTAGAAGAGTAAATAAGGAGAAAAAATTATGCCAACAACAGAAAAAATGAATGAACAAACGTCTCAGGTGCTGGGAAATCAATTCTTCGGTGAATTCGAAAGTGATCAAGAAAGGCAAAAGAAAGAATGCGCAATTATCGGCTTAATGAAGAATCAGATAATTGTTCTGGAAGAACAATTGAATGATGCCAAGATAAAATTTGCCGAAGCGAATTTAGTTAAAGACAACTGGAGCTGCGCCAAAGAAAGGGAGATTGACTGCAAAATTCTGGAAGGTCAAATCAACATCCTTTCAAAATTGCAATACGACTTAGAAGATATGTTTTCTCCAACCCCTGCCTGCTAAAATAAGCAGGTCGAAACGAGCGGCAAAATAAAGCTGCTCGTCTTAGAGTAAGGCTCTAACTGATGAGACCATTAAGAGTAAAGGAGAACAAAAATGGAAAACAAAGCAATGCAAATTCTGGATCAGCAGATAGCTGAAGCCGAAGAAAAAATTACTCAGGCTAAAATCAACATAGCGGATGTGGTTATTAAAACCATAAATCTTGATATTCGGGGCATTAAATCCCCTAAAGATGCGCTGCCATTTGTTGAAGATGTAGAGAAACTGCCTCAATTTTTGACCTCGGTAAAGGAAAACGAGAGAATTCTTGCCGCCTTAATAAAATCTCGTGCTGAAATTTCAACAGTATGTTCGCATGAATATGTAAAATAACAGGTCGAAACGGTCGGCTAACAGTGCAAGCTGACCGTCTTAACGTGATGCGTTAACTGATGAGACCGGGTAATATAAGAGGATATTATGGATTACAAACCTTGGATGGATTATATAAAACCTGAAGATATGCCAAATGATGATTTAAAGTTCATTGCGGAAAGTGCCGGTATACGTTCCGCTCTGGCTTTAATTTTTTGCACGCCGGGCTTAACCGTTTCTGTGCCTAAAAATGCATTTACGGAAGTAAAAGAAAGATATATCGTGGGTCAGTATGATGGCAGAAAATATACTATAAACCGTCTTGCCATTGAATGCGGCTTTTCTCAACGATATGTGTATAAAATTATAAAAAAACACCTGAATGCATCCAGGCAGCCCAAGTGTTAACATTTCGTACAAATTTGGTTTTTTCCTGTATAATAATGGGCATTGGAGGAGTAGTTAAAAATGCCTGTAAAAGCCGAAGAAAAGCCCTTGTATTTGCATAATCGCAATGACTGCATTTATTTAGGCTCTAATAAAAGGCGCGACTATTACTTTTGCAAAAAACCTTTAGATTTGAGCTCGGGAGTGCTTATAATAAGATTAAGCAACAGACCGAGCGATTATTTTTCAATGCCCCTTTCTGTTTTAACAGAAGCTCTTAAACTGGGGGAAATAGATAATGACAGTGCATTTGGCGATTGCTATTTTTATTATTTGAAATATAAGAATTTCAATTCTTAATTAAAAAACGTCCGCTATGAATTTTAGCGGACATTTTATATTAAATTATTTTATTTATACAAATTCTTTTATGCCTAATTGTTCAATATCTTCATCCGATAATTCATCTATCGGGGTTATAAAGTCCATACCTATATGATATTGTTTTCTGTCGGGGGCTATGCATAAGGCATATTCTTTATAAATTCTATTCGGGTGTTCGTAAGTTGCGAGTAAAATATCAATGCTGTTGGTTATATAATTAAAAACTTTTGCGCCGAATAATTCTTGATTGTAATCAAACTGATATTTTTTTGTAATTCCTTTTGCTTCGTCATCAAATAATTGTTTAGCATAAGTGTTAAAATAACCTTCTCTTATAATATCTTCTATGTCTTTTTGGTCTTTGGCATTTTCATCTATATATGTATCAGCAATCCAAGTTCCGTATTTAGATTGTAAAAAGTCTTGAACCTCTTTCTCTGATTTTCCTGATAGCTGTGTTAATAGCTTTAGTGCCTTGTTAAATATTTGTTGTGCTTTTTTGACCGAGTAATAACTTTCAATTGTTGATAAAAATCCGTTGTAAATTAATACTGGTTGGTAAAATTGTTCGTTCATAATTTTGTTTCCTTTACTTTAATGTCTACATTGACATTAATCACTCTGATTAGTCTGAACATCAAGTCATTGTTGGTGTTTCGTATCATTCAGACACAATAAAAAGAATTGCGAGTATTAAAATTTAAATTCTATATCATCGTTTTTATATTCTTCAATGATTTCTTGTTTTACTTCTTTAATGGTATCGTGGTCATCTGTGTTCCAGCTTTCATTTTCATTGCCATATTTGTCATAACAAGCGACGTGTGCATAAAATTTATTTTTAATATTTTCATCTCTGTATTCGCTTTTAAAAAATGTCACAAATGTTTTTACGTATTTAGTTCCAACTGTTTCTGATACAATGTAATCTTCTTCGTTTTTCATATTTATTTCCTTTCGTTTTTAATTACGTTAACATTAATCACTCTGATTAGTCTGAACATCAAGTCATTGTTGGTGTTTCGTATCATTCAGACACATTAATAAATATTAGAGACTATCAAAATTGGTAAACATAAATTTATCAATGTAAAAGTCTAGAACAGGTATGTTATCATCATCGTCAATGTATCCATTATCGTGTCCTGCTATAATTTGCTCTTCTTCGACTAAGTCTTGAATTAACTCAATTAAATGTTCTTTTACTCTTTCAGGACTTGCTTTTTGGATATTCTCAAGTAATTGTTCTTTATTTGTTTTTGCCATAATATAATCCTTTCTTTTATTGTCTACACCGGTATTAATCGCTCTGAATGGTTTGAATATCAACTCATTGTGGTAGTTTCGTATCATTCAGACACATTATTCAAGAGGCATAGCATCATGGATATTTAAAGCTGTTATATTAGGCAATAATCCCATTTCTAAAACTGTAATGTTATTGTTATCATTCTCTGAATCAAGTTCAATTAAACAATCTTCACTGTTAAGGCTTTGCCTTAAAATACTTCTTGCAAGATTTTGAGCATCAGATTCTGATGTTGCATTAATTTGAAGATCCCCACTAAGTTTTACGTTTGCTGAGAACCTAACATTGTAAGCTGTTTGTTTCATAATTTAGTCTCCTTTGTTTGTCTACACCGGCATTAATCGCTCTGATTAGACTGAACATCAAGTCATTGCAGGCATTTCGTATCATTCAGACACAATGATTAAAGGATGTGTTCTATATACCGGTTGGAATTTTGTAAGTTATTAAAATTCCAACACAGGTTATGATAAAAGCCTTTGTTATTCATATGTGTAATGTTTATTAATTATTAAAGCAAAGGGGCATTATTGCCCCTTATAGGTACTTTTTAAATGTTTCCCTTAACTCTTCCGCCATTTTTATGTGTTCTTTTATTGCTATTTCAACATGTTTAGGGTTGGCAATATCATAGTCGGCGGTTTTTCTTATTCTTGAGGATTTTTTACCTTCAAGAAGTTGCCAGTCTAAAAAGCCGATTTCTGTTTCTATTTCATCTTTATGCTTGTATAATTTATTAAAAATTTCTTTATCATTATTAATAAATAATTCTGTTGCAATGTATTTATCTTTTGTATTTACCGTCTGTACTATCTGCACACCTTTTTTGCCGATAGAAATATATTGATAATGTTGCGGTGCGGGTATTACTTGCATTTCGCTTTGAAGATTGTCACATATTTCAAAATATTTATCCCAATACGCTTTTTGCATAAGTTTTGCCGGTGTATTTAGATTGCGCACCTGCTTGGTCGGAATTTCCGGTTTTAAAATACATTCAAAGTCTATTTTATCTTCATTCAAAAGGACTTTTATGATAAAAATACCACAGTAGTTTTTATCAAAATAATGATTTAAAGTGTTAGTAGTATTTTTCAATTCTTCTTTTTCGTTTACGACAAACCAAAAGATATACGCCTTTTGATTTTCGGCTAATTGATTTACAATTTCCATTAACCCGTCCGTACTTTGTGTAAGTTGCGGGTAAATAATTTGTAGCGGTCTTGCAGGGTAATCTGTAATTAAATTTTTAATTACATCGTGTGCGTGCTGTTCAATGTAATTACTGAAGTTTTGTTTGCTTTTTAAAACTTCTAATACCGTGATTGTTTCTGTCATAATGACCTCCTTTATTTATTAACAACTACATTCATCACTCTGATTTTTTGAACATCGAGTCATTGTTCGTGTTTTGTATCATTCAGACACATTCAAAAAACGGCAACATAGCTTGTTGCCGTTTTTTTATTGAGTAATTATGGACTCTAAAATTGCTCTGGCCGCAGGGTATAATTTTTTATAATAACTTTCAGGGTTTTCAGCATAGTTGTCTAAATATTTGCTGATATATTTTTTTACAAGTTCCCTTAAATCATTGTTTGGATCATCTTCATAATCCCAGATTTCATCAAATAAACTGTCGTCTCCATATAAATCGTACAATTTACTTTGAGGATCCTCGCTTACCAATAGCGGCTCTTCCATTAATTCCTTTAATTTTAAGGCTTTTCTTTTTGTGTTTGGTAATGCCCATGTACCCATGTGTTAGCTCCTTTCGTTTACTACACCGGCATTAATCACTCTGATTGCATTGAATGTCAACTCATTGCGGCATCTTGTATCATTCAGACACAATTAATCCAACTTATTAAATCTTTTAATTAACGATTTCAATTTCCTTTGATCTTTTTTCGACATTGAAGATTTGTATTTTTGAGCAATTTCAATAATCTGCTCTGCATAATTACCGGCTCTTTCTAAATCTTCCTTGTCCTGAATGATAGAAGAAGTTTCTTGATTCTCAATCTTTACCTGACCGTACCTCGCAAATTGCGAGATACAGTCACATAAGGATTTAAACATTGCGCAAAACCACATAAGGCTATTTCCTCAAATCCGCAACTACGGTCAAGAGATAATTTGCAAATGTTTCAATGGCATTTACGCCCTGATTAAAACAGTAGTCATCAAGCGCATTTGGTGAAGTTTTAATCTTTTCTTTTAGTTTTTTTAAACTGTCAAGAGCGGGCTGCGCAACTTTTGCAAGGTTTTCATAGAGTTTTCTAATGTATTTAGGAACATTCTTTTCCGCAAGATTAATAATGAACGGTTCTAAAACATTCCATAATTCATTCAAAACCTTCCAATTTTTAAGCCACGACAATAAACTCATAATAGTCTCCTTTTCTAATTAGCTTGTATTTGTTTTGCTTGATTTTTTCACGATACCAAGCAATTTTTTGTCTGAGATATTTCCCGACACTGTTGATTGCTAAATTCGGCAAATAATGCAGATAAGTAATGTCAATTTTGCCTTCACGCTTGTTTTTAGGTCGTCTCTGGTCAAATTCATAGTGCGTAAATACGGATTTTTCAGAAATTAAAATCCCATATTTAGTACTCAAATAAGCAGCAAGGCAACAGAGTGACTCTACTTGCTTTTGAGTTAGCGGATACTTTGTCTGCTTTTTGTCAGATGTAAATCCTGCCATAGCGCATGCAGAAAGTCCGATGCAGCCCGTATTGCCCCCGCCGCAGTGCATTGCATAATTTCCGTCATAACAATTTAAGTTATCTTCAGGTTTATGTTTGCCGGGGTAAATTCTCCCGATTTTATCAACACAATAATGATATGCCTTTAAATCCTCGGCACAGGGAAAATATGCACCTGCGCTCCAATGCAAACAAATTTTAGTTAATATGCTCATTTAAAATATCTCTCCTTTCTTTACGCTTTGCAATTAGCTCCAAATATTCACTTTCGCTCAGCGTTGTCACAATCCCCAGGTCTTTTTCCTCCCTGTATAGAGAAACTTGCTCGGCAGTATTTTTTAAAAATAATGCTGCTTCATCCTTGTCTAGAAAATTAAAATATGCATTTGCATCAAGTACCCATTCACTGTTTATAAACTCGCAATATTTGTGAGGTCTTTCCGGTACTTCCAAATCTCCGAAAAGTTTTGTGTCTGTTATTATGTAAATCCCGTCCCTTAATACTGAATACATTTAAAAAACCCTTTCTACCTGCAATACAAAAGAAACATTCGAATTATATGAGCGTGCTATATTATCACAGTCTTTAAATTGCATAAGGGTTGCCGGAGTTCGAATGTTAAATTGGCATTCGTCAATGTGAAAGCCGTAATTATTACATTCAATTGCCGAATCATAATTGGAATCGGGATACCATGGCATGGTATATCCTGTAGTTTTATCCTTGATCCAGCCTGAAACTTTTAAATTTTTGTAGTCAAATCCTAAATTGTGAAAATAAGAGTACAACGTACTTGCCGTTAAATCTGTTTCTTCGCTTATATACCGATTCTCCGTTGCATAACTGCATACATCCGAAATAAAATTGTTCTGCGTTTTAATTCTGCCTGTGTAAATTATTTCTTTTTCTTCAAATGATTTTAATTCGCTATTGTATGAATAAAACTTGTTTTCGGGTATGACAAAACAATCTGCAATCTCGTACATCTGAAATTCACTTACCTGAGCCCTTGTTGACATATTTTGAATTTCAGTAATTTCAAGTTTAAATTGTATGCAATTTTCTATTAGATCCGCATCAAAGTTTCGAACTTCATTGGCTATCCATTCGCTCTGCTCGGTTATTTCTTTTAAAACAACCCATTTTTCACCGTTAAACCCCTTAATATATCCGCTTTTAATACTGCCGCCGGGATCATCATGTGAAGCCACAATGCTAAATCTTGCAATTTTTCTGTAATTAGGAAAATCGAACTGTAACCACTGATTTCCGCCTATAACATTTGCCACCCACTTATTGTTTCGCACTCCGTTGAAGGCCAAATGTGCACCGCCTGTTGCTTCGGATTTATAAAAACTGCTACTACTTGCCTTATATCCGTAATTAAACTCTTTGCTTGTAGTAGATGAAATCATTGTCGGAACAGAGTTCTTATTTGAATATATCTGCAATACATTTGAATAAGCCGGTCTGGCTGATGTTACAAACGGTTCAAATTTATTTTCTGCATTCTTTTTAAACCCCAGATATATATAACTGTTATTAAAGAGATTCTCGATATTCAACGATTCGTTGATTTGAGATAACCTGTTTGTTTTTCCTATGCCTGATTTACCTATTCCTGTGTTTATAAGAAGAGGATTATCTATGGTAAAATTGAGTCTTGCCGTCATAGGCATAATATCATTTACAGATTCATAAAGCTCAAACGCGCCGATAGCAGCATAAGTGCCTGCACCCGATATTTTGCTTATAGTTATTCTATAGTATTTAAAGTTTTCAAAGTATGTCAGTGCAAAATATCTTTTTTCATTTTGCAACCAGTTCAAATTATCCTTGTAGTCCCCGAGAAGCGTCCAGTCTGTGTCGTCATTGCTGCCCTCGATTACAAAATCGCAAGGGGAGTATAAATTTGCATCAGAATTGTTTCTGGATGTAATTGAAAATGCTTTAACTTTCGGGGAAGTGTTTTTAAACTCGATTTTTAACCACCCTGTAGTTATTCCGTTTACCGTTAGCCATCCGTAACTATCGTTGTTATGATGCCTGAATGCTTTCCAGGGCATGAAATTTATGGAATCATACTGCGAGCTTGATGATACAGCACAAAAGTCATTTTCAAACGAATCCATAATAGGCATAATATCGTCTGTGAGCTTAATTTTTTGTATAAAATCGGGCTTTCCATTTTTATCCTTTGGTGCATCAAGTATTGTCTGGGCGGGATAAGCATTTGTGCTTTCTTCCCTATGGGTAAAGTAATTAACTTCTTTTACGGTATCTTCCTCAAACAGATAAATTCCAATATCTCCTTTTCTGGTAACCCTGTCCGTATTATTTTGCAATCTTAGATTTGTACTGCTTACAAGTTTTCTGGCATCCAGAAATTCCAAAAAGACAAAGCCGTTTGTTTTCCTTGTTATACTTCTTATGACAGATGTCCCGGCAATTTTAAAATTATTTGTTTCCGAATTAATTTCCAGTGTATCCGAATTGCATTCAATGGTATGAACAGGATTTTTCTTGTAATCCTCAAATTGCTGAAAAATACTATTTATTGCCTCTTCCTGTTCATTATTTGAAACCCTTAATTGCTCAAAATTACTGTTAATATCGCTTGATATAGCCTTTGTCTTTGGCTTAAATTCAATTAATTTATCAATTTTGGACATAATTACTCCTTAAACCTGAGATATATTTTTTCGCCAGATAGCAAGCCAGTTAACCTGTGGATTTGCTCTTTGCTCCGTGTTGTAGCAGGTAACACAAATTCGGGTTGTTTCTTTATTCCAGTAGCAATACAAAGAATCGTTATAATCTACATCACCGTTGAAATGAATGGTTCGTATTGAAGGGATAAAAGCTAACAAATCATCCATTGTATAACCGTCAGGGGGGTAAACATAGGTGGTTGTTCCCTCGTTATAGCCGCTCAGAATTTGCATATTATTAAAACCATGTATGCTCTCATTTGTGAGAATATCCGTTATTGGATGCGTATGCTCTTTTTCGGCATAAGGTTTTAGATTTTCGTCGGGCACAAGCCCGTTTTTATCTAATATAAGAGCCTGATTAGCACCGTTTCCTGCATGATGTCCGTCTATAAGGTCGGCATTTAATTTTGCATTTATTTCCCCGTTTGATACAGGGATACAATTTTCATCATTTCCTGCATGAAACCCATCAATCTTATCTGCATCAATTTTTCTGTAATGGGCATTTGGATCCTGATTGTGCATATTTTCCAGATAATCAAAAGAAACAATGCCTACATTGGAGTCAATAATAAGCTGCCTGTCTTCTAAATTTTCAACTTCAAGCACAACCTTGACATAAAAATCTCTGGTTGAACCTTCATCTTCAACAGGCTTGTAACTTTCAGGCAATCTTCCTACTGCAAATAATTTTCTGTTGGAATCATAAATACCGATTTCCCTAATATAATATCCGCCACTATCTGACGGGATTGCACATTCTACGATTAATCTGTTCTCGTATTCTGTATCAACATATATTTTGGATATCGGGCCTCGATAGGTTTCATTGATTAATTCCTCCTGATTAACATCGGGATCATAATATCCGTCTCCGCCATCACCCACAGCAAAAGTTGTTAATTCTAATGCTGTTTTGTCTGCATAAGAGCGGGCAATTCCATTTTTGCCGCTATTGGTTAATATTGTATAAAAATCCATAAAACTCCTTTTTGCTCCTGTGAAATCAAAGATTTCTACGTCGCTATCGTTCAGTTGCGTTGGCAAATGCGCTGAGCATTTGCCAACTTCACTTCGGCTTTGCTATCCGAAAGACCAAACACTTTCGTCAAATTCAGATTTATCCCACGTGCAAACAGGAAGATTTCTTGTTTCATCAACCGGTTTTGACCAGTAGCACTCATCCCAGTTGCTTTCATCCCATATAAGTGATTTTTGAAAAGGGTAAATTGTTGTGCATTCGCCTGTAATACTCGCCATTTTGTGCTTATAATTTTTTAACTCGGACGACATTCCGATACTCAGGCTTGCAAGATGTGAACGTACATTTTTGTATTCATTGATTAAATCTTCGAGTCTTTCAATTAAATCAAAGTCAAGCCCTTTTGATACAAAATTAATGTCAACGCTAAACGTGAAAGGTTCTCCGCCTGTTTCAAACCATTCTTTGATGTTGCCTTCAAGTCCGAACATTTCAAAAATACGCAGCAATGCATATTTTGTACCTTTATATCTGTGGACTTCGATTGAACGTTTGATTAAATCTCTTTTTTCCTCGTCATTTCTGCACTGTAACCACCCTTCATTTCCTGTAACGTGATATTGTTCTGCAAGGTGTGGCAGTGCATCTGGGGGCAGATTGTCAATAATAGAAACAAGAATTACATCAAGCTCTAATTTTGAAAACCTTTCCTCACAGATTTCATCAAATATTTTTAAATTTATATCATCAATCGGGGCAAGACTTCTTGGATTATTGGCAGTTCGCAACCTTTGCACTCCGCTTTGCAATTCTAAAGAATTGCCTTGCTTCGTCAGGTTGCTCGCAGGGGCGAGTTTTGCTTCGCTGCACTCTTGCCAAAATCCGCTACTCATCCGCATAACCTCCGATTGTAATATCATAATTAACCAGATCAGCCCACTGCTGCTCTTTTATATCAATATCTTCAGGCATTTTAAGTTCAACTTTAAACACGCCGTATATGCTGTTTAACATGGATATAATTTGTGTTTTAATAACATTTTTGCCGAGTTTTTCAGATAATGATACCTTATACTCTTTCATTTTTGAGTCAATAGTTTTGATCACGCTTTGAGAGTCGGCATCCATGTATAGAAGAATATTCGCTTTTATTGAAAACTCAACTTTTTCAGAAGCAAAAACTTGGACATAATCTGTTAAAGGGCGGGTTTTATCATCGCTTAAATAATTTTGTACTGTTTTCAGTATTTCATCACTTGGAATACCGTCTTTTGTCAGCAAATAAACATTAACAACTCCTGCAGAGGGTGAAGTTATTGCAACATCTATAACTGACTGGTGAGCAGATAAGGCGTGATAACGATATGCCCCGCGACTGCCTGCATTTGAGAATTTCTCGGGGGCTTGGCGAATTCTTTCTCTTAAACTATCGGCTTTCTCATCATCCGCACCCCCTGATGTTATGGTTGTATTTTCAACTGTTGAAATATAACTCAACGGGGTTATAAGGTTATTTATTGAACCGAGCGTGTAATTATTTGAGGCACTTCCAGGCGTTTCACAAATTGCAGCAGCACTTACGGAAATTTCACCGGCTTTTAATGTTACGGTTTCCGTTGTTTGGAATATAAAAAGCCCGTCTTTGGTCTCAACTTCGCATCCTGCTTCAATCTTAAAATCAAAATCAAGAGGTTCATCAACAGAAAATTTTAAAACCGTAACTGAACAATTCGCCAGAAGTTTTGAAACTCCGAGAGGTTCACCGATATGCTCTAAAATATCAAGAGGTGCATAACTTAACAGGTTTTGTTTTGCGGTTTCCTGAATTTTCATTCTTAAAACAGTTTCCCGGTATGCCCCGACATCAACCATAAGTCGTTCTATTTGTGCGGGCTGTAAAACTTTGCCGGACTTTTCTTCATAAGCGGCAATCCATTCCTTGGTTATTACATCAGGATCTCTTTCAATAAAATTAGGTTCAGGTAGCTTTGTCATAATTCACCTCTGCTGTACCCGTGGCATTGGAATCTTTCAAAGTCCAATCAATCTTGACTGTCAAAGTTGATTGCTCTATTTCAACCTCAATAGAGCTTATTTTTATGCGTGTTTCCCATAAGGTGATTGAATCGGTTGCTTCTCGTACAATATTCGGGATTGCTTCGTTTACCGGGTAATCAATATATTTGTAAATATCCGAACCAAATGTCGGGCGGTGGGGAACTCTTCCTTTTGGGGTTAGTAGAATAATTGCGATACACTGATTAATATCATCAACTCCCTCGGCCACTCCGCCGATAGAATTGAGTTTTAATTGCCAGTCAACATATGTGATTTCGTTTAGGTTTGTCATAATTCTTAAATATCAATTGAATCTAATAACAATCTTTGCTATAATAGAGGTATAATTTGTTATAAATGAGGTATAATTATGAATATTTCTTTAACACCTGCATTGGAAAAATTTGTAAACGATAAAGTTGCATCCGGTTTATACAATTCAGTTAGTGAAGTAATCAGAGAAGCTATTAGATTATTAATCTCTAGAGAGGGACTTTCACAAGAAGATTTGATTCGTTTAAACAGGGATATTGAAGAAGGCTTGAACGATACTAATGTCTTAGACGGGCATAGTGCTATGAAAGATTTAATGAGCAGGTATGAATAATAATTACAAAATTAAGAGTAAGGCTTTAGAGGATATAACCATTATTGCCGACCACATAAGGGAAGATAATGAAAAGGCTGCATTAAGATTCATTCAATCGTTACATGATATCTTTGATAAACTTGCCAATTTCCCGAATATAGGAATTGCAAGAAAAGATTTTACATATAGGGATGTTAGATTTTTTGTTGTAAAAAACATTATCTTATAGTCTACAATATTGAAAATGACGCTGTCTGCATCTTAAGAGTATTGTCTTCATATCAAAATATTTGTGCTTTGCTATAATTTTTTCATTTTTATTCCTTTCTTACATTGTTTTATTAGGTGCAGAAGTCGGGCTTCCTTGATTGCCCGTATGGGTGTGCGGATTGTAAATCTCTCTCATAGCCCGCATTGAAGAAGTTTTGTCTGTTATATCCGCATTAGATTTAATGCCGTCTGTATTAATCAGTTTTCCTGTGTGATTAATATTGCCGTTTAAATTGATGTTTTCAAAGGTTATATTCAAAGAGTTAGTTTCTTTATCAATATTAATCAGCGAATTATTCTCTAAATTGAGAGATAATTGCTTTTCAGATGTAACAACTGGAACATCTTCAGTTGAATAAATCGCTCCGAGGATTACTCCGTCTTCTGAGTTTTCATCCATAAGACAGGCAACCTGCTCGCCAATATCCGGCATTGAATAAAATTTATCTTTTAATGTTTTTGTTTGAAGAACAGGAAGCCAAAAAGATGTTGACTCATCATCTTCAAAACTTACACGAGCCTGAGCTAAAACCGGGTTAATTTGCGAAACAATGCCAAACCTTAACACTTTTTCCTCCTGTGGTACTCACTCACTGCGTTCGTTGCGTTCCTACGTCGGCTTAGAACGGTTACGACCTGTACGTCTTGCTCAACGCAAGCCGTTTCGGTCTTCACACACTGCTCACGCATTTTCCACCTCGCAAAAAGTTTTATAGCCGCTTGACCTGTCTAAAACATGGCGAGCCTGCTTTATGTGATATTTGCCTGAAAAATGCCCGATTCCTTTTAGTTCAATATTTGAACCTGCAATCAAATATGGATTTCCGACAAATTCAAGAGAACCTTCAATTTTATCATCAGCAGTACCGAGTGCCGCTTTTGCTTTAACGATAGCTTGTTTTCTATCCGAGCAGCGAACCGTAATCTTTAAAGTGTCGCCTTTTTTGACATTTTCATTACGGGCGGTTGCTTTAACTGTTTTCTTTTTCTTTGGATCGAAATAAGAAACTTGAACAGATTTATATTTTTGAGAAGTTTTCTCACGCAGATTTATATGAAGTAAATCTGTTTTATAGAATATTTGAGTGGACTTTGCACCTTTGAGCTTTTGTACATCATAGAAAACGAGATTATTTTCAGCAATTTTGAAGATATAACCATACTGCTCCGCTAACTTGGTGAGGAATGTCAAATCTCTTTCTTTATTTTGAGTTATTCTGTCAACTCTAACATCTGCAATTTCCCCGACCAAAGTATAACCATGCTTGTCGGCAATTTCTTTTGCGACTTGTTTTAAAGTTCTATTTTCATATCCTACGGAATTCTTTTGCCTTAAAGGTTTTTTAATACCTGCTGCAAGACCTTTTACTGTTATTACATCAGGTGGAGTGTCATATTCAAGTTCGTCAATCTCGAAAATGCCGCAATTTAAAAGTTTTTCTGCCTCGTAACCGATATATGCACGCAAGCAGTCGCCTTTTGTTGGAATCCAAGCTCCTTGCCAGAGCTTTTCGGAATCTTCAAATGTTATCTGAAGTTCATCAGACTCACCATGTTCAACATCCGTATATTCAATAGAAGTAACATACGGGGCGACATCTCGCGTTATATTCTTCTTTTCATAAAATAATTCAAAAATGGGGATTAGCATGTTTATTTTTCTTAATATTAAATAGTCTTAAAAAAGAGCTGTAATTAAACACTCTTGGAATAAAAATAAATAATAAGAACAGCTAAAACTTAGTAATAGCAACAAACGGGGTTGAAAATTTCAATTTTGCGTTTATAATATTTATAGATAGTCTTGATACGGTAAATCTTGCAACCGAGCCAACAGGCGACAGTGGTGGAGCAAGCCCACATAATCAAGACTATCTTTTTTATTGCTTATTAATATTTGCAATATCTGTCAAAGTTAAGCAGATGCAGAGATTTAACAAAGTTTTCTTTTCTATTTTTTGTAGTTTTTATAACCAATTTATAATATTTTTCATCAGCTTTAAAAAGAATTACGTCATACCCTGTTTTAGATTTGTAATATTTCGATGGAGATTTAACAATTAAAGGAATTTTAGCATAATCACTATCTTTAACTTCCGGATGAGATAATCTGTTTTTTATCAAATTATCTATTGAAAACTTTAATTCGCATTTGGTACAGTTTAAAAGCTTCTTAATGTCTTCAGATATAAAACCGATAATAATATAGCTGTTTAAAACAGATGAATTAAAAACTTGTCTGGCATAGGCTATTTTTTCAGAATCGTTCAATCCGTTAGTATTGTTCCTGATGTATTCAGCCAAATTGTAACCATCTTTGTTAAACTCTTCAAAATTATTATATTTCTTTGGATTAATTTCTTTCATGAAAAATGCCTTTAATATAATAATTCTAGCATAAACATCAGGGGTTAGCTGTTCTTATTATTCAATTTTCAAAGTACAAAACAGGGATAGGTTTATTTTTTCCAAGGGGGTAGTTCAAATTGTATTGTTTCGGATTCTTCAAGAACGGGAATTTTTAATTTAATGCCGGATTCTAAAACCGGCTCTTGTGCTACTTCGGGATTGGCTTTGATAATTTCTTCATACAGATTTGGATTGTTATAAAATCGGTATGAAATCATATCCCAACGGTCTGCGTCTTTTGTGACGTATGAATAGAACTCCGTCATTTCTTCTTAAATCCTTTCTGTTCCTGCTTTTCTTCAGAAATTTTTCCGGTATATTCTTTTAAGCGAACATCAACCTGAACAGACATTAAAGTTCCTTCAGGTGCTGCCTGCTCTGTTGTCTGCCCGATTTCTTCAATCACGAAAACTCCTACATATTCACCGTTTCCTTTAAGAAATTTCAAAGGAGTTGCGGCATCTGCAACATCTGTAAGTTTTTTAATTTCTTCTTCCGGCACACAAAAGTTACGATGGAAATTGAGTTTTATGCTTTCTTCCTGTAAATTTTTGCCTAAAAATTGCAGAACGGGTTTATTACCAATACGGTCGTGCTGAACATAGTTGTAGGAAACGGTCTCATTTAAACCATTAAAATAAGTAATCAATTCAAACTTTATGTCTCCAAGTTGAGCAAACAATTTAAAACTCCTTAATAAGCAACTCTTTCCTTGCGTTCAAATTCCCGTTTAATGATGTTCACAACTTCATCTTTATGCTTTTTGAGCATCTTTAGGAATTCTTCTTTAGATTCAGATCCTGAAATTGTGATTGTCGGATTGTAGGTAATGACTATTGGCGGTGAAGTTGTTTTTCCTGCTCTCGCTACTTGAGTTTTTAAGCCCCCTGAAAAGAACCCCAAGGACTTATTCATCGCAGTCATTAATGGCAGTGGTTTTATTGTTGAAGCGATAGTTTCAACGATTTTTACTTTATGTAAATCTTTTAAAGGCCCTGTTTTTGCAGGTGAGTGCGGCAAGTGGTCTCTTATTACCTGAGCAACTTTTGAAATGCAGCCCTTAACCTTGGCTAATCCTGACATAATGCCTTCTGCAAGCATACTTGTAATTTTATGCCCGAACTCAAAGGCTTTTGTTACAAGCTCGACAAATTTTACAATAATATTTGTGATTGCTTTGCCAAAGCGAACACCCATTTTTTCAGCTGCACCGCCTGTATCTTCAACAGGTTTTACAAGTTTTTTGAACCAATCCGCTATGGCTTTGATTGGTGCAATAATAGGGGACATTGCTTTGCCGATACGATTAAACAAAGGCATTAAGGGTTGTAAACCCTCTTTAAGACCTTGCCACATACCTTTGAAAAATCCTGAAATCGGTTTCCAGTATTTGTATATCACAAGAGCAACTGCCCCGATTGCAAGAGCAATCCATCCAAGAGGTGATGTCAACAAAGTTACTGAAAAAGCACGAAAAGCAATTATTGCATTTTTTATCATGTTTGGAATACCAAGAAAACCCGTTTTAAACGCCTTTAAACCGCCGATAAAATTCCCCGGTATTGCTTTTATTGATACAGTTATCCAATCTTTAAGCGCAACTGCCGATTTTGAAATATTGCCCGGCAATTCCTTAAATCCGTTAATAATGCCCGAGTGCATATTTTTATCAATTCTCCTTATATCTGCAAATAAACTATTTTTTAGCGAGAAAGTGGACATATTCAATCCGAGAGGATTTCCGGCCTGTATAATTTTTCTGCCGTAGGTTAAATTATGGGCAGTTGTGTTTAAACCTAAAAATTCAAGAAGCTTTATAGAGTTTTGAACTAAAATCGGGGTTAAATTTCTTGCATGGCTTAAAAATTTACCATACATTCCGACAAATTTACCTATAAGAATTGTTGCCGTGCCGAGCACTGTAAGTAAAATTCCTGCTCCGATAGTACCCATAATCGCGCCAAATAACCCCTTTTGTAATATCGGATTGTCATTTATTTTAGTCAGGAGTTCATTTATCTTTTTAAGAGGTTCCTGCAGATGCGGAAATACGAGTTCCTTCATATTAATTTTGAAAGCTTTAAATTGTTCGGTCGTAGTTTTCATCATGTGTTCAAAATCCGAATTAACAACTCCTTCAGCACTAAGTGCCGAAGCTTTTATTCGCTTATATTCATCAAGATTCTGCATCATTGGCTTAATGAAATTCAAAACCTGTTTATCCTGAAAAACTTCTGAGACTTTGAAAACATCGCCGCCTGAAAGTCTTGTCATAAGTTCAATAACTTCAAGGATTGGATCTCGACCGGCAGCGGCGGTATCTAATAAAACCTGCTTTAAATCTACCCCGAATGTTTCTTTGAAGTTTTTAACAGATAAAGGCGCTGTTACTTTTTGAATAAAGTTTTCCAGATTGTTTGCAGCTTCTGATGCCTCACCGGCACCTTTCATCGCAACCTGCAGGGCTGCACCTAATGATGCAACTGCCGGAGTTCCTTTCATGCCAAGCATACTTGCACCTGCGGTTAAACTCGGAAAAGCGGACGCCATATCTTTTAACTCAAATCTTCCCTCTTTGCCTGACATTGCAAGGATATCCATTGCTTTGCCGAGCTCAGAAACAGGAACTTTTAAGTTATCCGTTACCGAAAACGCAGTTCTTGAAATATCTTCAATAACAGCCTGCTCACCTGTAGCGGTTCTTCCGATTACATTCATATAATCGAGTGCTTTAGTTGGGTCAATACCGGAGGCAACAAGGACATTTAAGCCTTCTGCAATTTCAGGCCGCATTTGATTTGTGTAACGAGAAATTGATGCAAGACGTTTATCCATATCTTCAAGCTGTTTTGCTGATAATTGTCCGACGTTTCCCAATTCCCTTAATCTGTGCTCCATTTGAAACGCTTCAGGAATTGCCTCCGTTATTCCAAGCTTATGAGCCAGCCCTCCGCCTGCAATAGTCAGAGCTCCGCCAAGTTTTGCCATATTTTTTCCAAGCGTGTCTAACATCTCGGAGGTATCTTTTATCTGATTTTGAAGTCTATCAAATTCGCTGTTGGATTTATTGACCGCATCACGAATAACCCTTGACATCTTGTCAAAGGCAACAAGCGTTAATGATACTTTCATCATTGTATCGAGCATTGTTCCTCAAATTCCTCGTTTCGGTTATTCGTATATTTAATTGCCTGATTGCACCAGTAGCTAAGTGTAGGGATTGGCATTTCGCAGAGTTCGGAATACTGCCATCCCGTAATTTTAGATAAATGAATTATGCTTTGACTGTCTGGGAGGCAAGAGCCGCAGCCGCATTCGTCAGAGGAGTTACAATTTCCGTTTTTTCCTCTTTCTTTTGGATTTCTTTTGCTTTCCCGGTCTGAAACTTTCCCGAGATTTCAGTCTGCAGGGCTATAACGTCGCCTAAATCCATCTCTAAGATGTCCTCGTAAACAAGTTTTTGTCCGTCAATTTCAGCAAGTTCCGCTATAAGAGCGTACGGGATTTCCTCGGATGTTTTTGCTTTCATTTGAGCCTGCAGCAGATCCTTGCCCTTGCCCTGCTCAATGATTGCAATTTTTCCTGACGGAAGTGTTAATTCTTTTGGCATAGTGCATTCCTTTCTGAAGTATTGAAAAATATAAAATTTGTAGTAATATTTGGGTACAAGGAGAAAATTGTGTTCACATACAAATCAGATATCATAAGAGATTTAACAAATATTGGGATGTATTCGGAGCGGTTTGTAAAAACAATCGATTTATACACCGATGACCTTTTAAGCAATAATCGTTTTGCAAATATCCGATTAATGAATATTGATAAAGAATTAAGACAAGAAATTATGAATGCTAATAAGCGTGAACTATGGCTTTCTAAAATATTGATTTAAAGTTATGGTCTTACCCCGTTCAAAAGGTGTTCAAAAACGCTTGTATTGAATTTTTCTGTTGCGGCAGGTATAAACTATCATCTTAAATATTTTCAAGAGCTTTAAAAGCCTTCTGTCATTTTCAAGGTTTCATATCTTTTTCTTGTTGCAATTTCGATTTGAGAATAAGGAACCGAGCAGGCAATAAGAGCAAGTGCCAATGCCCAAAATCTGTCAGCGTGTCCGTTTACCTCTGATGTATCAGCGTCAAAACGGATATTTCCCGCTTTTGTGGCAATTCTTCTTATTGAGTGTAAATCTTCTCTGATATCGTGCTCGTTTGGAATAAATACGGATTTATCCTCAAAATTTGTTCTCAAGTTGTACGCCATTTCCTCTTTTGATTTATTGGTGAACATAACAGGTTCTACCCTGTATTTGCCGAAATCTTTTTGTGCTGTTTCTGCTAATTGCATTCCGATACCTGTTGAGTCAATGCAGCATCTGCGCATTTTAGGATGTTTTAGGATTTTGGAGATAACCTGATATTGAATATGGAACGGTGTTTTTTCTAAGACCTTAACATATCTAGTGTATTTTGAATTTTCAAGTCGCTCCAAGCACCATATAACCGTTAAATCTTTTCGCCTGCCGATATCTACTCCGACATATAAATCACCTTGAATAGTGTCAAGAGATTTTAAAACATCCGGCATCTCGCAGGTCGAAATTAAATCGTAAGGAAGAAAAGCGCAGGCTTCATCAATTGCAATACAGCAGTATTCTTGAAACCATGTGTAATCGTCAAAACAGTTTTTGCATTCTTCATCAAGCCATTCTTGCCGTTCTTCCTGTGTTGTGGGTCTGCCATAGATTTTATCAACAAGTCCTTCATTAACCGCAAGCTGAATCGGTGTTTTATGATGCGACCATTTCAATTTGCCTTTTTGAACCTGCTCTAAGAATTTGTAATACAAGCAACTTTGACCGTTATGTGTAGATAAAATTCTTAAAGGATAACCCCATGTTATACAGGGGCGAGCCGCTTTCCAAAGTTCGGCCGGATTATTATGAAATGCAAATTCATCAAGAACGACTTTTCCGCCTTTAGAACGAAAACCTTTTGGATTTGAAGATAAAGCATGGATTTTAGTTCCGTTAGAAAAAGCAATAACATAGGCTTTAATGTCTTTTTCTTTGTCTAAAACCTGCTCGCCTAAATCTTTTGCAGCAATATTGAATAAAGTTGCCCATTGCTTGCAATAATCAATATACTCGCGTGCGGCTGATTCATCAGCAGAAGAAAACCAGACGGCAGGAACGGTTTTCTTAACGCAATCTCTTACATCTTCATAGCTTTGAACATACGTTGCTCCTATTCTTCGGGATTTCTCCCATATTTTTACTTTTGAACCATCATTTAACCACCGCATTTGATACGGCAGAAAAAATTTATTTTTCCTCGTTTTCGTCATTACGAGTAATTCCTAAAACTTCTTCTTCGATTTGTGCAATAAGTTCAGGAGTTAAACCTCTGGATTTTTCAGGTCTGTCTTTTCTTGCCACACCGTCTTCGTAATCTTTCACCTTGGTAAACATCGGAATTATGCGGCAAAAGGCATACATTCTGCCGGGATCTATTTTTTCACCGGAATCTATATCGGCAGATATGTCTTTCATAAGTTTGCGTGCAAATTCGTATAATTCCTGATGAAATGACTGCTTGGATTTTAGAAAACTTTTTCTTTTGTACTCCCAATCGAATTTTTCCTTCCAACGACATAGTGTTTTTTGTGAGACATTCATTTTTGCGGAAATTTCATCAATGGAATTATAGTCGTATACATATAGCCGCTCGGCTTCGTTTGCGAGATATTCTTTGCTATTCAAGCTCCGACTCCAGTTTTTTGATTTTTTCGTTTAGAGATTTTATCTCTTTTGTAATCTCGTTGAGTCTTTTTACAGATACAGAAACTTTTTCCGTATCAAGATTTTTAATGTCTTCGTACGGATTTAATAGTGATCGAATTAAAATAACAAGCCCTGATGCCTCTGTATCCAGAGTGTGCAAATTCTTTTTTGCCTCTGCAAGCATTCCTTTCATTTGCAATCTTTCAGGGTTCATTTACGAAACCTCCTTTTTTAAAATCGGGCACCATAAATTGTTGTCGATTTTACTTTCAATTCTTGAAAGAATTGCCGCATGGTACTGGTTGGTTTCAAGCAAATCCTTTAAGATTTCAAAGTTGTTTTTGATAATCTGTTCAAAGGCTTTAACCTGTGATTGATGGTAAATATACCAGACCAGAAATATCAACGCAGGAAATCCTACGTTTTCAATAAACGGGGATAGCTGATTTAAAAAATCCATATAACTCCTTAATAATTTTTAGGACAAAAGCAGGCGGCAAGCAGTGGGTAGAAGTATAAGCGTACCCGTTTAATGCGAGCAACCAAGAAAAAAAGGACAGCCGTCCTTTTTTAATTATCTGTATATTTGCAGTCTAAACCTTATCCAGCCTTGCTTTCAAAAGATTTATACAAGTTTTTATTCAGTGAACTGTGCAAAGTAAAAATTTTTGCACAAAGACCTTTGAAACCCGTATGTGACAACGGTTATACTCCAAATATACAAATTTTAAAAAGGACACCGTTTTTAGCGAAAATGGTATTTAAAACGGAGAATATATTTAATGAAATTTTTTGAAGTATTCAAAGCCGGAACATATCCTCAAGGCAAATTCACTAATAAAGAGATCGCACAAATTGCCAAAAATTATGACCCGACATTCTGTGAAGCACCGATTACTATCGACCATCAGCAATCGGGTCCTGCATATGGCTGGGTTGATACGGTAAAAGCCGAGGGAGATAAGCTTAAAGTAAGCTTTAAAGAAGTTCCCGAAGAATTTGAAAAAGATGTTAATAGCGGCAAATACAAAAAAGTTTCCGTTGAGCTATACAGAAATCTTGAAGGCAAAGGTGCTTATCTAAAAGCAGTGTCTTTTCTGGGTGCTGCCATTCCTCAGGTTAAAGGATTGGAAGCTATCAAATTTATGGAAGCTGAATCCGATACTTATGAATTTGACTCATATGATGAGCCTGAACAATTTTCAGAACAAGATATTGAAGATTTAAAAAATCAGGTTGCAGACCTTGAAAATCAGCTTGCTAAATTCAAGGAATCAAACAAAAAACTTGAAACAATTAAATCTTTAAAAGAAAAAATCTCCGCCTTAACAGATGAAGTTGCTACTTTTAAAGAAAAAGCAGAGGGCAAGGCAGAGATTGAAAAAGAATTAACCGACATTAAAGCTGCCATAAAAAAGAAAGAGTTTGAGGAATTTATCGACAAACAAATTGATAACGGAACTTTAGTGCCGGCAAATAAAAATGTTATATTATCTGTTCTTCAGGAATTGGATAATATTAAAAAATTCGGTGAGGACTCAACAGTCGTTTCTGACTTTAAATCTTTTATTGAGTCTTTGCCGAATCAAATAAAATTCGGCGAGCTTGCAACTAAAGAAAAGCAAGCGAGTCAACAAAATGAAGATGTTGAAAAATTTGCAAATGCAGATGAAGAAAGTCTTGAAATCTTCAAAGAGGCAAAAGCTCTTGCAGTCAAAGAAAACATCTCATTTAAAGATGCACTGTTAAAACTCAATAAGTAATATCCCTGAATTAATAAAAGGAGTTTAAATGGGAAGACTTGAAGAATTACGCATAAACGCGTATCTTTCGGAGGTTGCCCGCGGATATAGCAATAATGCCTTTGTTGCACAAAATTTATTCCCTGAAATACCGTCCGAAAAAGAGAAAATCGATATATTTGAATTCAATAAAGAGGCATT
>DVIU01000136.1 GCA_018711035.1 Candidatus Scatousia excrementigallinarum | reverse complement strand
ATTCTCGATATACTCCGCACAACGTGTAAACACCACACTGAGCCGATCGCCGATCTGTGCCGCGCCTATAATCGTGAAACAAAGGACGGCTACAAGATGGATAAATACAGCCGCCTGCTCGATAGGAGTATCGAGTCGATTATCGACGTAAAGGAAGCTGACGATTTAAACACCTTGTTCAATACTGGTTCGGATATTCTCTTTAATTCGGGAATTCAGGGGCTGGACGACTTTGAGTTGATTACGTTTGTAGTAATAAAATAAGGGCGCACTATGTTTGAATTCAGTTCAAAAACACAACTAAACAGGCAGTTCAAACTCTCCGACTTGTTCCGGCAGATGAATGCGGACAGAGAGGTAAGGAAGGATGCTGCCGATGTGCAAAAAGTCACACTCACCAACGTCATTTCTCCTAAGACCTTGAATTGCGAGGCAGATAGAGAGATAAAGGAAATTTACGTTTTTGAAATAGCCGTATCCTCGCAATATGTGCCCGAGCGGTTCATAAAAGAGCTCGATAAAAGCATCAAGCTGCACACGCTTTTCAATGTACGCTGCGGCGAGCTCGAGCTTTCTATGCTCTCCTATAAACTTGGCAGCGCAAAGGGCAAATACTATGCCACCAACTGGGAGACGGAGGCGGATATTCCCGTGCCCCTCGTCGACAATGTGCCGCAGATGTACAAGTTTATTCTGTCAAAATTTCTGAAGTACCCGCCCTTTGAGCAGGAGTCGCCCGGCGAGTACATCAAGCGATATAACCAGCTTATAAAGCTCGATTTTCAGATAGGCAAAACGCAGTCGGCAATAGAGCACGAATCTCAATCAAAGCGCAAGTTTGAATACAACGCCCGACTGAAAGAGTATAAGGAAGAACGAGAGAAATTATTGGAGGGAACAATAAATAATGCTTAATTTACTATGCAATATAACTGCTGGCGATTGGTTAGCTTTTGGTGGTGCGTTAGGTGGTGCGCTAATCGGGGCGTTAATAACTTGCTGGTCTGTTGTTAAAACGATTAAAGAAGGGAGAAAAACTGATAGTGAAAATAGAATAATTTCTGCAAAACCTTGGCTGACAGCGGACATTAATCTAATTAACAACGAAAGCGAAATAGACGAATTATTGCCACAAAAACCTAAATTCATTTACTTCGATGATGGCGAGATAGTTGGAAGCAATATTAAACCCACATATCGGTTAAAGCAAATGCGATTTAATATCGATGGTTGTGTCGTATACATTCCCATTAAAAATGTAGGAGGTAATACCGCTACATCAATTGAATTTACAATTAATGGTCATAGGACATCTCCATTATTTGCATTGGCTGTTAATGATAAAGTGAATTTTATTTTGCTATTACCTAAAGAAACAGATCAAGTATCAACGTTGTATGAACTAAATTTTACTTACGGTGATGTTGTATCAACTATAAAATATCAACAATTATCTGCTCTCACAGTAAATGAATATGAGGGAGGAACGACATTAGCGCATAATGTTGTTCTGTTGCCCCCACCCGAAAAAATAGAATCTTTAGAAAGTAAAAATAAGGAGACTTGCAATAAATAAACTCGATACCAAAGCAGTGCGTGCTGCGCAGAAGAATCTTGAAAATATATGACGCCCTATTGCAAAATACAGTCGGTAATAGAGCACGAATCTTAGTCAAAGCGCAAGTTTGAACACAACTCCAGGCTAAAACAATACAAGGAAGAACGAGATAAATTATTGGAGGGATAAAGAATGAAAAACAAATGGTATAAGAATAAATGGTTTTGGCTTTGGGGTGCAATATGCATCATCATATTAGGTGCATTAGGCGGCAATATTGCAATATTATTGTGTTTAAAAAAAGCTGCGCAAGAGCAAAGTGCATGGCTAACATTGTTTGGAGGTTGGCTTGGTTTTCTTGCTACGTTAATAGTAGGCTTGATTGCATATTGTCAAAGCAAAAAATATAAAGAAGAAGCTGAACAACAATATCGGTTTATAGATCTTATTGTCGAAAAAGTCGAGGTTACGAAATATGGATTAGCAAGTAATGTCCTTGGTCGTCAATGCTTGGAGAAAGAGTGGTGCGGAACGTTAAGATTCTTAGTTAGAGTTTATTCCGTGCTTGATAATGCAGTTTTTGATTTTAAAATAGCAAGATTATTGAAAGGAGAAAAAATTATTGTTACGTATAACTGGAAACAACCTATTCAAAGGGATCAACATGGGAAATCTTTCTTAATAAAAAATGAGTTTGCCGATATAGTCGCTGAAATTCCGAAAGACGATGATTTTAATGGGAAATATACTTTGATTTTGCAATTCAAAAATCAGTATGGCGATATATATGAAAAAGCCATTACCACATATTTAGCAAATAATTTTCTAGGAAAAGTAAAAAGTTTTACGCAGGGTAAAACACATCAAGTTAAAAAGGAGCAAGGCAATGAATAATAAACTTGATATGAAAACGGCGAGTGTTGCGCAGGGGAATATTGAAAAGATAAGGCAACTGTTTCCTGATGCCGTTACGGAAGTGGAAAAGGACGGCAAAACGGAGCTGGCCATTGATTTTGACGTGCTTAAACAGGAACTGAGTGAAAGTTTGATTGACGAGGGCAAGGAACGCTATCAAATGACCTGGCCGGGCAAAAGACAGGCGATAGTGCTTGCCAACACCTCCACCACCGACACGTTGCGCCCGTGCAAGGAAGAGAGCGTAGACTTTGATAATACGCAAAACTTATACATAGAGGGCGACAACTTAAATGTTTTAAAACTGCTGCGTGAAACTTACCTCAGCAAAATAAAGATGATTTATATCGACCCGCCCTATAACACGGGTAACGACAGTTTTGTTTATAACGACTGCTATTCAATGGACGAGGAGGAGTTTTTAAAAGCCGGCGGCTATTACGACGAGGACGGCAACAGAGTAATCGACGTAAAAGAGAATAAAGAGAGCAATGGTAAATTCCACACCGACTGGCTGAATATGCTTTATCCCCGCCTGCGCCTTGCCCGCGACCTGTTAACCGACGACGGCGTTATATTTATTTCTATAGATGATAACGAGCAGGCAAACTTAAAAAAGATTTGTGATGAAATTTTTGGGGAAAGTAATTTTATTGGCGAATTAGTTCGCATGGTGATGGAAGGTGGAAAATCGGACTCACAGGGGATTGCTATTGAACATGAATATTGTTTAATTTATATCAAGCAAGATATTAATGGCATCAATCAAAGAATTGCAGGAAAACAAGACCATTATAACAAGAAAGATAACCATTTTGAGGAAAGAGGATACTATTATTTGAAACCTCTTGAAAATGGGGGATTGGGCTATGTACCATCGTTAGATTACCCTATTATTGGTCCTGACGGCAAAGAAATATATCCTGGTGGAGCTCATGGAGATAATGGATACCGTTGGGTGTGGGGACGAGAAAAGTTTAATCGTGCCTTGTCATTAGACATGATTGAATTTTCCGTTTCACAAAAGGACAGTACAAAATATAAAGTTTATTACAAAATTTATGAAAAAGTTGACACTGATTGTATGCCGATTATAAAGATGTTACCATTCGGTTCATTATATTTGGATGGTTTTACTAATCGTCAAGCAATAATTGAAGTAAAAAAAATATTTGGGGATAGAATATTTAGTTATCCAAAACCAACAACTTTTATTAAAGAATTAATTAAAATAGGTGCAAATAAAGATTCAATTATCCTTGACTTTTTCAGTGGGTCGGCGACTACCGCTCACGCCGTTATGCAATTAAATGCCGAGGACGGTGGAAATCGTAAATTTATTATGGTTCAGCTGCCCGAAAAGTGCGATGAAAAGAGCGAGGCATACAAAGCCGGCTACAAAAACATTTGCGAAATCGGGAAGGAGCGCATCCGCCGCGCAGGCACTAAAATTGTGGAAGAGCGGGCGCATTTATTGAGCGCAGTAAAATCGGGTGCGTTTGAAAAAGGCAAACCATTTGCACAATTTACTAATTCTGAAAGCGCAAAAGCCGCACAAGCAGAGATACGCAAAACACTCGACATAGGCTTCCGCGTGTTAAAGCTCGATTCTTCTAATATGCAGGACGTTTACTATAACCCCGCCGCAGTCAGCCAAACCCTGCTCGACGCTACGATTGACAATATCAAGCCCGACCGCACTCCTCTCGATTTATTGTTCCAGGTAATGCTGGAATTGGGCGTGCCCCTCTCTGCCAAGATTGAAGAAAATGCGGTAAACGGCAAAACATATTACGCCGTCAACGGCAACGATATGATCGCCTGCTTCGACGATGCCATCGATGAAGAAGTTATAACGGAAATCGCCAAACAGCAGCCGTTATATGCTGTATTCAAAGATCAGTCCTTCGCCTCCGACTCCGTCGCCATCAATAACGAACAACTCTTTAAAACCCACTCCCCCGCAACAACCATTAAGGTGATTTGATTATGAAAGATTTACCAAATAACAAGCTTATTCTTCCAGATTTAGAGGTTTTAAATAATGCTAAAACTTTTCAGGGTATTTTGGACGACATAGCAAATGTAGAGATTACCCCTGTAAGTGAAATCATTACAGAACAATTGAAACCTATTATAGACAAAGAAGAAAAGGTTATTGAAGTCCTAACAGATAAGTATAACAAGTTGAACGAGTTGTATAAAATAAAAGAGAAAGAACTTGAAGATACGAAAAAAGACAATAAAATAATGAAATGTGTATCTGTTATTTCTGCTGTTATAGCTTTTCTATCTCTTATTGCCACTATTTTAGTTAGTGCGCTGTGACAAATTGAACGTTTCTTAAATAGGTAAAGCATATATAGGCTAAATTATGAAATTCAAATTTAAGATACAACAATATCAGACGGACGCGGTGAATGCCATTTCAGATGTGTTTGCGGGGCAGCCTTATCGCAGTCAAAATAAATATACCCTCGATAGGGGCATAGTTAAGCAGCAGGCGCAGATATCCTTATTTGAGCCGGGTTCTGCCGCCCAGCCCGAAGAGGACGATATTGGCTTTGCCAACGCGAGGATAGAGCTGACGTGCGAACAACTTTTAAGCAACATTAAAAACATTCAGGCTCTTTCAAATATCAACGAATCGCAAACGCTTTCGCATAAGTTCGGCGCGGTAGATTTGGACGTGGAAATGGAGACGGGCACGGGCAAGACATACGTTTATATCAAGTCAATGTTCGAACTGAACAAGCGCTACGGCTTTTCCAAATTTATCGTGGTCGTGCCCAGCATCGCCATACGCGAGGGCGTGAAAAAGTCGTTTGAAATGACGCAGGATCACTTTATGGATACCTACGGCAAAAAGGCACGGTTTTTTGTGTATAACTCCAAACAGTTATCGGAGCTGGAGCAGTTTTCCTCGTCAAGCGCAATTAACGTTATGATTATAAACATTCAGGCGTTCAATGCGCGCGGTGCGGACGCCCGCCGCATATATGAGGAGTTAGACAGCTTTAATAGCCGCCGCCCTATCGATGTGATTGCCCGAAACCGCCCTATTATAATCCTTGACGAGCCGCAGAAAATGGGCGGCGACGCCACTCAGG
>DVIU01000135.1 GCA_018711035.1 Candidatus Scatousia excrementigallinarum | reverse complement strand
TTGCCAATATAATATTAACCTTTGAAATCCTTTCATTATTTTCCAAAATCTCGGTTAAAGGAGTTCTTGCGGGGAATATCCTGTTATTTTCAGCTATCTTGATTCTGTGGATTATAAAAGGGCGTCCTATTTTAAAACCTGAATTTCGTAAAATTTTTTCACGTTTAAAAAATGCTTTATTACAGGATAGAATACTTTTGATTCTCTCTCTGGGGTTTGTAATAATGCTTATTAGTGCTGTTTTTCTATCTTACGTTATGCCTGCAAATGATGCTGCTTCGTATTTTTATCATGTTGTGAGGTGCTTATTCTGGATAGATAACGGAAATTTCAATCATTTTAATGTTTCTGATGCAAGGATGCTGTGTTTTCCGATAAATTCTGAAATTTTATATACATGGGTTCTTCTATTTTTAAAGAGAGATGTTTTTCTAAGCTTCTTTTCCATTGCTGCTTTCATAGTGTATATAGTATCTCTTTTAGGTATTTTATCACGAATAGCGGTTTCTTTAAGAGCCGGATTGTGGGTAATTTTTACGGTTTCATCATTTACTGCTGTGATTGCTTATCTTTCTTCGAATGAAACAAATATTATGATTGCGGCTCTGGTATTAGCTTCAATATATTTGCTTATCGATAATATGCAGAAACACTCTTTTGCCGCTGTTTATATGTCTGCACTGTCTATGGCTGTGGCAATCGGGGTTAAATCTTCTGCTTTGTTCTTGCTGCCTGCTGTAATGTTATGGTTTATTACAGCAGGTTTTCGATATGAGGGGAAAAAAGTATTTAAAGATTTTGCTCTATTTAGTTTATTTTTGATTTTAAACTTTCTGATATTTTCTTCTTATAACTATATTTTAAACTTTATAAATTACGGAAATTTTTTCTCGGTATCTTCGCTCAATTATTCACATCAAAATCAGGCAGGTATTAGGGGATTTCTATTTAATTTAATTAATTATGCATTAAGTATGTTTAATTTTCCGGAATACGATAAAATTTTTGTTTGTTCGGATTTTATTTTTGAAATCAAGAAATATTTATTTAAATTATTTTCAAGCCCGGTGCTTACCGGACGGTACGCAAGCGACAAGGGTTTTGGGATAATTAGTCCTCACAGAAGCGGATTTGGGCTGTCCGGTATTTTAGTATTTTTACCGTGTTTAATATTCTCTTTATTTAGAATATTCTTTGTACAAAATAAAAAAGAATTTATATTAAATTCTTTCAGTATAATTTTTCTGGCAGCTTTTTTGCTGATGTCATGTTCTCTTGTGTATATGTCTTTTAATATTCGATTTATAGTGACGTTTGCTTTAGTTGCCGCGCCGGTAATTTACCATTCTTATAATAAGAATTTGTCTTTATATAAATTAATTACGGCATTAATTGTGATGTTTTCGTTTTTATATATTCCATTTAATATAACCGGCAAAAATGTTATGCCTGTTTTGCAGGCTTTGGGGCAGGGTAATTCAATTGAGAAAATCCGTGATAATGTATCATGTTTAGGCGGTCCCTTTAAAAACGAATATTCCTTTCCAAATGTCTATTGCACGATTAGGGATTATATTAAGAAGTTTCCGAACAAAGATAAGTTTTTATACTTTTCTCATGAGGGTGACGCACTATTTTTTATAAAAGAATTAGTATTTGACGGTTATAAAATTGACGTTGATTTAATTGAAAATGGCTCATATATAGATTTAAGCAGGTATAGTTATGTTATAACTATGGAAAACAGGCAAGTTTCAAATCTTTTCCACAATATTAATCAGGCAAAAGACGGTGTATACCGCGCAGATGGTGTATTCTGCGTATACAATGAGGCTTTTGGTAATTTTGTTTTAAATCCTTCGAGACAGAAACCTTGTGTTTCTATTTGCAGGTTTGAAGACGGCTTTTTTGCAAAAAGGAAGTTTGTGTTGTTTGACACTTTAGAATTTTCAGAAACCTTTAATGGAATAAATAATGTTTATAAATATTACGTATACAAGAATATGAATAAGCAGGAAATATAATAAGGAGATTAATATGCTTTTATTTTTCATTTCGTTGATTTTAGTTTTTTTATCATCATATTTCTTTGTTTCTGTTTTAGAAAATAAAAAATTGATTGAGGTAATTATTTATTTCCTTATTACAGCTTTTGCCAATATAGTGCTATCCTTTGAAGTGCTTTCCTTATTTTCTGCAATATCACGTTCAGGAGTCCTTATCCTGAATATTCTTATTTTCGCGTTATCCTTAGTTTTCTGGTACAGGGCAGGAAGACCGGCGTTTCATTTGAAATTAAAAAATTCGTTTAAATCATTTTGTACGGTTCTTTTGAAAGATAAGTATCTTCTTGTTCTCGCAATCTGTACAATTTTTATGTGCGGGGTTTCTTTGTGGTTAATAAGCTTTATGCCTGTAGTCAATCCTGATGCCGAGGGTTATCATGTTCTTAGAAGTTTATTCTGGATATCAAACAAAATTTTAAATCACTTTAGTATCGCAGAAGCCAGATGTCTGGATTTACCGGTAAATTCCGAAATCTTGTATGCATGGATACTGCTTTTTGTCAGAAAATGTGTATGGTTCGGTATTTTTTCATTTTCAGGATTTATTCTTTCACTAACTTCACTTTACGGTATTTTATCAAATATGGGATTTTCTTTGCGCAGAAAATTATGGGTAATATTTATTACATCATCCTTTGCTTCTGTAATTGTCCAAATTTCAGGCACAGAAACAGACATAATTATTGCAGGACTTGTTCTTTCGAGTATCTATCTTTACTGGAACTATCTTAAATCAGAAAAACGCTCCTCTGTAATATTATCTGCATTATCGTATGCTCTTGCAATAGGGACAAAAACTCCTGCTCTTATCCTTGTGCCCGGAGTAGGAATATGGATGGCCGCAATGAGTATTTATTATAAGAAAAAGTATTTTTATAAACCTTTTCTGTCATTTTTATTATGGGGTGTTATATGTTTTATTTTCTTTGCTTCATATAATTATATTCTGAACTTTCTCGATTACGGAAATATAGCGGGGTCACCTTCTTTGCTTGCAGCACACAGTAACCATAACGGGTTAAAATCTGTTCCTGCGGATTTTATAAAGTATATTTTTATGTTTTTTGATTTTACAGGATTTACTTGGAATCAAACATTAGGCGTGCATATTCTCAATTTACGCGACACTATTATTTCATCTTTAGGTTTGTTTGTTTCTCACGACGGGTTAAATTCTTCCGATTCTTCAATCTCAAATAATACATTGCTGGAACCTCTTATGGGGCTGGGAATTCTAGGATTTCTGGTTTATCTGCCATGTCTTTTTCTTTCGCTTATAAAGCCGTTTTTCAGTAGAAAAAAGAAAGACTGGTTTATATTATCTTTTGCTGTGATATTACTTGTGACTATTTTTATAATGTCATTCCAGCTTCAATTTATGACATACAGTATAAGGTTTCTTACTTCTTTTTGTGTTGTTTCGGCACCGGTGCTGGCTCATTCCTATTGCAGAAAGAATAATCCTTTAAAATTTATTATAGTTTTCTTTGCAGTTTTCTATCTTATTTTTGTATCTACAAATTTGTGGGCAAGAGCTGCAACCAGGATTTTTGCATATTTTAGAGAAGGTGCCACAGTTTCTCAAGTCAGAGAAATTGCAACATGTTCAGGATTTTTTAAGGATATAAAAGCTAAACCTTATCTTATGAAAAATTATCCCGTATTTAATATTGCTTGCGGTATAAGGGATAAAATCAGAATGATTGATAAAAGGAATAAAATTTTATATTTTTCTAATGCCTCAGACACTCTCCTTATTATCAAGATGATGGAATTTGACGGATACAATATTGATTTTGATACAGCGGAAAATATTGATAATATAAATCTTGATAAATATAATCTGCTAATGCTCGTTAATGATATGCAGTTATCAACAAATGTTCAAAAATACGAAAGCCGTAATTCCGGAAATGATTATATAACGGATGGTATTGTCTGTTCGTATATTGATATAAACGATATGCCTATAACTAATTCTTCAAAATTTTATCCTTACAAATCAGCATGCCGATTTACTAATTACTTCTTTGAAAAGCATGGTTTTAAATTTTATAATGAGTTTTCCGTTGACTACACGGAAAAAGGGAATACAACTGTAATGAAATTCCGATTTTATGAAAATAAGAATAAGCCGGTAATTAACCCATTACATTAAGCTTGCGTCCGCGGGTTGTAAGCATACTTTGAGCCTGAGCTTTAATCTCTCTTGCTTTGGCTGCAACTTTATAATCTTGCGGAGAAGGATCCCCCGGTGCCATTGCAGACCGGATAACTATATTTGCTTCATCAATAGTTTTTTGCGGATTGTCAGGATTTAATGTCGGCATTTTAATATCCACATGTCCTCCTACGGGAATCCCGTCAGCATTCTTCTCTATTACTATAGAGCCTGCCAAAGCCCCTCCGGCAGACTTATGGGCCTGTTCGTGAGCATAGATTTCACTGTAATTTTTATTAATCAGGTCTTGTTTCTGTTGATTATTATTCTGTTGCAGAAAATTTGAATAAAGACTTCCAAAACTTACACTTCTAATCATATCTAACCTCACTACAAATCCGAATTTATTATACTACTTTTGTAATATTTTTTCAAGCCTATGTAACAAATTATAAAAACACTAAAAAAGCGGCATATAAGCCGCTTAATAAATGGTACTCCCAGGGGAATTCGAATCCCCGTCTACACCGTGAAAGGGTGTTGTCCTAGGCCTCTAGACGATGGGAGCCTGTATATTGAGAAGTTTTTTTTACTTCCTCTCTTGGGGTTGCCCCTCTCACGTATTCTATAGTACCAAAACAAAATTTATTGTCAATAGTTTTTTTATATTTAGTAAAATTTCAAATAATATTCCCTCGGTTTTCCAATGTTTAATCGTATTTTTCTATAGTTTCTAATATACATTTGCCCCCTTGAAAGTTTTTTGTTTTTTATGTAAAATATATATCATATAAGTAGAGATAGGAGCTAATTAATGTTTGAACGTTTTACGGAAAAAGCCATTAAGGTTATAATGCTGGCTCAAGAGGAAGCACGCAGGCTCGGACACAATTTCGTCGGAACCGAACAGGTATTGCTCGGGTTAATCGGTGAAGGTACCGGTGTTGCTGCGAAAACTCTTAAATCAATGGGAGTTACACTCAAAGATGCCAGAGCAGAAGTTGAAAAAATAATTGGCCGCGGCTCGGGGTTTGTTGCTGTAGAAATCCCATTTACTCCGCGTGCAAAAAGAGTGCTTGAATTGTCCTGGGATGAAGCAAGACAGTTGGGGCATAACTATATAGGAACCGAACATCTGCTTTTGGGCTTAATCCGTGAAGGTGAAGGCGTTGCCGCAAGAGTTCTTGAAAATCTCGGTGTTGATTTGAATAAAATTAGAAGCAATGTCGTAAAAATGCTCGGAGAGTCTAAACCTCAAACCGCAACTGCCGGTTCCTCAGGCTCATCTTCGTCTTCTTCCGGCGGGGGAAAAACTAAAACTCCTAGCCTTGATGAATTTGGCAGAGACTTAACTCTTGCTGCTCAAGAATTGAGATTAGACCCTGTTGTTGGAAGAGAAAAAGAAATTGAACGTGTTATTCAAATTCTTGCAAGACGTACTAAAAATAATCCTGTATTAATAGGCGAACCTGGGGTTGGTAAAACCGCTGTCGCTGAAGGGCTTGCTATTAGAATTGTCAATGCTGAAGTTCCGGATATTCTCGACGGTAAAAAAGTAATCCAGCTTGACATGGGCTTGCTTGTTGCCGGTACTAAATACCGTGGTGAATTTGAAGAACGCTTAAAGAAAATTATGGATGAAATTCGTCAGGCAGGAAATATTATTCTTGTTATCGATGAAATGCATACTCTTATAGGTGCCGGTGCAGCAGAAGGTGCTATTGATGCTGCAAACATTTTAAAACCGGCTTTATCAAGAGGTGAAATTCAGGTAATCGGTGCAACTACTCTTGATGAATACAGAAAATACGTTGAAAAAGACTCAGCTCTTGAAAGACGTTTCCAATCTGTTATTATTGAAGAACCTACAATTGATGAATCAATTGAAATTATTAAAGGTTTGAAACCTAAATACGAAGACCACCACAAACTTCTTATTTCTGATGATGCAATCGTTGCATCTGTTAAATTGTCAAGTAAATACATAACAGACAGATTTTTACCGGACAAAGCTATTGACGTCATCGATGAAGCTTCTTCAAAAGTTCGTTTGAAAGTTTCCACTCTTTCTCCGGAAGGTAAAGAACTTGAAAAAGAATTACGTGACCTGATTAAAGAAAAAGAAGAAGCTATCAGAAATCAGGAATTTGAGAAAGCTTCTCAACTTCGTGATGATGAAGCTGATTTGAAAGACAGAATTCGTGAGATGGCTCAAAAATACAGGGAAGAGCATGAAGCTAATAAACCTACCGTTACAGCCGAAAACGTTGCAGAAGTTATTGCAACAATGACAGGTGTTCCTGTTACAAAGCTCACTGAAGGTGAAAGTGAAAGACTTCTCAAGCTGGAAGAAACCCTTCACGCAAGAGTTATCGGTCAAAATGATGCTGTTGTTGCTATTTCTAAAGCAATCAGACGCGCAAGAGTCGGTTTGAAAAGTCCTAACAGACCTATCGGAAGCTTTATCTTCTGCGGCCCTACCGGTGTTGGTAAAACCGAGCTGGCTAAGGCCCTTGCTGAAGCCGTGTTTGGCTCTGAAGATAATATGATAAGAGTTGATATGTCTGAATTTATGGAAAAACATTCAACTGCAAAACTTATCGGTTCTCCTCCCGGATATGTTGGTTATGATGACGGAGGTCATTTGACTGAACTTATTAGAAAGAAACCATATTCGGTTGTGCTTTTTGATGAAATAGAAAAAGCTCACCCTGATGTGTTTAATATTATGCTGCAAATCCTTGACGACGGTCGTTTAACCGATTCTAAAGGACGCCACATAAACTTCAAAAATACAATCATTATCATGACTTCTAACGTTGGAGCAAGCATGATTACAACAACTTCAAAACTCGGCTTCTCAACTTCTGATGATGAATCTAAAGATAAGTACGAAAAACTCAAAGAAACAGTTACTGAAGAAATGAAAAAAGCCTTCAGACCTGAGTTCTTGAACCGTATTGATGAAACAATCGTATTTGCTCATCTGACTCAGGAAGAAATCAGACAAATTGTTGATTTAATGTTAAAAGACTTGTTCAAACGTCTTGCAGAAAGAGAATTGTCTGTTGAGGTTACAGATGAAGTAAAAGACCATCTGGCTAAGAACGGATACTCTGAAGCTTACGGTGCCAGACCGCTGAGAAGACTAATTCAGCGTAAGATTGAGGATAATCTTGCTGAGGAAATTCTTTCAGGAAAATATGCTCCGGGGGATACGATTAGAATAACTCTAGTTGATGACAAAATAGCTTTTGAAAAGGCTGCTAAGAAAAAATCAAAAGCAAAAGAAGAAGTTACAGCAGAGTAAAATATTTTCTAAGAGCCGATTTTAAAAATTTCGGCTCTTTTTTAAATAAAGGGTTGGAATGGCAAAGTTTTTTTATAAGGCTTTAAAGGATAATAAAACGGAAGTTAAAGGCTACGTTGAAGCTGAGTCGTCCCGTGAAGCACGTGAAAAGGTGCGCGGTTTGGGGTTTTTACCTACAAATATTTACGAAGAAACTTTTGAAAAGCCTGCTGTGGAAACGACTCCAGCTAAGATTAGTCATCTGAGTTTAAGCGAAAAGATTTTTTTTACATCAGAATTACAGGTTATGGTTGCATCAGGGATACCTGTTGTAGAAGCTCTTGAGACAGTTGAAGAACATGCGCATAAACCAAAAATTAAGCTTCTTGCTCGGGATTTAAAAGAAAAAATAATGCAAGGGCATACTCTTTCTCAAGCATTACAAAATTATACAAAAGTATTCGGGCCGGTATATAACGGACTTTGTTCTGCTGGTGAGGAATCTGGAACTTTGGAAAAAACGCTGGAATATATGTTATCTATTCTAAGGAAAGAAGATGATTTGAAATCCCGGGTTTTAAGCATGTCTGTTTATCCGGCAATTACGGTAGCAATTCTGGCAGTTGTTTTTGTACTGTGCGGAGTTTTTATTTTTCCTGCATTTATAAACGGTGCCAACATATCTGAGAATGCAATTCCATTGACTGTTAAGTTTGTTGTGGGCACATGCAAGTTTATATTTAATTACTGGATGATTCTCCTAGTTGCACTTGCGGCCGGTATATTTGCTCTGGTGCAAATTTGGGAGCAAAGTGCAGTTAAAAAATTTGCGGATGAAACACTTTTAAAAATTCCGCTCGTTTGTGATTTTGTGAGATATATAAATCTTTCATCTTTTTTTACGGTTTTAAATGTGTCTTATGAATCTGGATTGACTATAGTTTCTTCTCTTGAACTTGCTATTAGTACAATTTCAAATTCTCAAATAAAAAAAGGGGCTGAAATGTCAAGAAACTTAGTTACAAAAGGTGAAATGCTTTCTCAATCTTTTGTAAGAACAGAACTTTTGCCTCCTGTGTTTAATACATTAATCGTTACAGGAGAAAAGAGCGGACGATTAGGCCAAATGTTTCGGGATATAGCTATTGGTATTGACAAGAAGCTTGATATGGTTACAAATGCTCTTGCTAAGGCTTTTGAACCTGCATTGACTGTGATAATTGGTATTGTTGTTGGTTATATTGTCGTTGCCTTTTTTCAGTTGTATGGTAGTATGATTAGTGGTTTATTTTAAGTTTTTTAGTTATTAAAAAATTTCATTATTTTATCAATGAGCCCTTCTTCCTGTTCAATTTCAGTATTTTCCAACTTAGCTAGTTTATGTCTTATTTTTTCTGTTTCCGGTGTGTCAGGTGCTATTGATATATATTTTTGATAATACTTTACGGCTTCCGGCTTATTTCTTAATTTTTCATGAATCTCACCAAGCTGTTTCATCAAACCGGTATTGCGTTTATCTGTTTCTAAGAGTTTTTCAAGATATTCTGCCTGTGTAGCATAGTCTCCTATACTTTCTCTGAAATCCGCCAGTTTTTGTAATGCAGTTTTATTTGATGGTTCTAGTTTATACAATTTTTCGTAAAATTCAACAGCGTGATTTTTTTCACCTGTGCTTTCGAGAAGAATTGCAAGAGAATGAACTAAATCTGCGTCGTTTTCATTAAGCTGATAAGCATTAAGAAAATCATTTACGGCAATATCTTTATTTCCGCGGGCGAGGTTATATTTACCCCAGTTAAGGTATGCCTTATATTCGTCATGTTTTCCTTCATAAATTAATGCTTTCATCTGGAATCCGAGAGCGGTATTCGGTTGAAATTTATCGTATTCTTCAACATTTTCCAGTGCCTTATCATATTCTTTATTTTCGTAATAATATTGAGCCTTAATTACGTAGAAATCTGCATTACCTTTGTATTTTTCACCGGCTTTCTTTATTTCTTCATAAGCTGTATCTTTGTCGCCGGAAGCGAGAAGGCATTTTATTCTCATTAAGTCATTGTTGGTAATATCTTTTGCAAGCTCCGGCTGATTATTTTTCAGATACATCTGAGCAAGCTGTTCTTTTATATTGTCGGTGTCAAATCCCTCTTTTCTGGCGCGTTCTAAAGTTTCTATAGCACTTGCCGGAGCATTTTCAATCATATAAAGATTTGCAAGTTTCAAATAAACTTCCTCATGAGTATGGTCGTAATCCAGAACTTTAAGATATTCATCTATTGCTTTAGTTGTGTTTCCGGTTTGTTCATACAGTGCTCCCAGAACAAATCTTGTTGAACATTGAGCTTCTTCATTATCCATTGCATGATTAAGTGCTTTTTTAAAATCATTAATGGCATGTTCAGGCTGGTGCATTACAGAATGCATATTTCCTCGATAAATATAATATTTGTATTTATCAGAAGCTACGTAAATATCCATAAGCTGTTCGTATGCCATTACATTCGTCGCATCCATTTCAAGAATTGCAGAGTAATATTCGGACGCCTCATCTTTTTTATTAAGCATCATTGCGATGTGCCCGAGTCTTTCCAGAACACCTAAATCTTTCGGATTTGATTCGTAAGACTTTTTATATTCTTCATACGCTTTATCGTACTGTTCGTTTTCTTCATATTGTTCTGCTAATTGTAAGCTCATTATATTTATACTCCTTTTTTATTTATTATATATAAAAAATGCCCGGTGTCTTATCCGATTCGGCTAATTATATTTGTTTTGAGTTTTTTCAATCCCGTTTTCAATATAAAATTTTACTGACTCTATTGCTCTGTCCAGAACCTCTTTTAGCTCACCAAGCTGTTCTTTTGAAAAATTCTGCAAAACATAATTTTCAGAAGGAATATTTGGCTGCGGCCCGATTCCGATTTTTAATCTTACAAAATTTTTTGTTCCTGTATGTTTTATTATGGATTTAATTCCGTTGTGTCCTCCGTCAGAACCGTTTGCGCGATATCTTATTCTGCCTAAATCCAGTGCGATATCATCATAAATTATCAGTAAATCAGTTGTATCAATTTTATAATAATCCATAATTGTTCTGACTGCCTCTCCTGATAAATTCATAAATGTTGTTGGTTTGGCAAAAAGAATATCCTCACCGTTATATTTGATTTTTGAGATACAGGCTTTTAATTTATTATCCTGTTTAAATGTAAAGCCTTCTGTAAAAGCCCATCTGTCAAGTACCATAAAACCCGCATTATGGCGTGTCATACAGTATTTATCCCCGATATTTCCTAATCCTGTTATAAGTTTCATACATCTACCTTTTATATTTATTATTTTAACCTAAATAAAGATTACCGCCCTTGTTTACCATGTCTTCGCTTAACAAAATGATAAGAAAGTTTTACCTTAATAATGAATTTAATTTGTGAGGATGATAACATGAAATCTAAAGACAAACCAATTATACAGGAAAAGAGTTCAGAAAAGGTTGCAAAATTCCTTGAAAAAAACGGCCTGCATAAAAAAGATTTTGCTGAAATGATTGGAGTAACGCTTTCTTACGTTTATAACCTTATTGATGATACAATTCCGTTTTCAACAAGGGGAACTACTCTTGAAAGAATTGCAACAGTAATGGAAATCGAACCGGAAGAATTTGAAGAATATAAAATTCCGCAAGAACCGAGGGTTATTGATGATTTTGTGGAGTATCTGCAAGCAGAGATGAAACATAAAAAAATGTCGGTTGTTAACTTTTTAAAAGCTTTCCCGCGTAAGAAAAGACTTGAAATTGTGGATATTCTCAGAGGAAATCTTCCTATACCTATTGATTACAAAGAACTTACAATGATTGCTCAGGTTCTGGAATTAAATAGGGACGATGTTTATAACATGTGGGAAAAACGCATGAAAAATGTTCTTGAGACAAACGGTATGAATATTTATGCCAATGCTGCTCTTGTTAATGCAATGTTCGACTGCGCCAAAAAGTATATCAGTTTAAAATAATATCTGTAGGATTAAACCTGATAGCATGCTAACAGATAAAAGAATTGCTAAAATTTTAAGCGTATCTTTTACGGAGTCATTTCTCCTCATCAGTATAATCAGTCCAAGACCTGCACTTGATGAAAGACCTGCAATAACGGCTCCAAAACTGATTGCATGCTGTATATAAAGCATTGTAATCAGTACAGAAATTGCACAATTAGGTATCAACCCTATAATTGCGGATATAACCGGCTGCAACGGAGAATTATACATAAATACCTGTTCAATATGCCCATGCGTTTTTAACAGGATGAAGTTTAATATAAGTGTGACTAAAAAAATAAATATAAAAATATTAGCAGTATGTTTTAACGGGTGCAGAATCAGTACTCGTTTTTTAAATCTGTCATTTGTAATTTCATGTTTACAGCAGCCTTGTTCTTCAAATTCAAGTTCTTCTTCTTTTTCATCTGTTGATGGTTTGAACAAGAAATCAACTGTATAGCCTGTTAAAACAGCGAGTAAAAATTTTATTCCAAGTATAGGTAAAATAGATTTAATCATTTCCGGATGTGCAAGTAAAACCGGAATGGCTTCATCTGAAGTTGAAATATACACAGCAATAAGTGTTCCCCGTGTTATTAATTTATTGATATAAAGAGTGCTCGCAATAACAGAAAAACCGCATTGAGGTACAATTGCTGTTAATGCACCCAGAAAAGGCCCGCTTATTTTTGAATGATTGGAGAGATGTTTTATTTTTTTAGAAAAATAAATCTCAAATATTTCTATAAAGAAAAATATTACGAATAAAAAAGGTATAAGATTAATACTATCAATCAGCGCATCTTTAATAAAGTCTGCAACAGGCAACTTTTCAATAAACTGATTTGACCATCCTAAAAGAAATGAATTAAATGTATTTATAGCTTTTACAAATTCAATAAACATTTTTCCTCACTAAATAAATAATAACATAAAAATTTGCGCTTGGCGCGATTCGAACGCGCGACCTATCCCTTAAAAGGGGAGTGCTCTACCTGCTGAGCTACAAGCGCAAATTTTTTATTTGCAATGCTATTTAATTTTTTAATATTGGGGGTTGTTAAGATTTAAAAATCAGAGCTTTGTGCCCCACCCCGGTGCTATCCTTTTGGCTAGTCCCAGTAAGAATAATTTAACAAGAACAAAATTAATTGTCAATAGGTTTTATTAAATTTTTCTTATCCGATTTTTGTAAATGATTTTTCTTCAACAGGTTTGTTAAAACCGAGCTTTTTCTGGCGTTTCTGGAAGAAGTAGTATCCGCCTGAAGCTATGGCTGCTGCACCTAGAATACTGAATGCTACAATTTTTCCGACTTTTGATGTTGAAGCGGATTGGGCAGCTTCTTCTGCCTGAATTACAATTTTTTCAGTTGCAGTTCCGAATTTTCCTACAAAACGCTTCATCGGATTTTTGTTTCTGGCTTCTATGCCTTTATTTCTTTCAAAAACTTCATTCATGTAACGTTCATTTGCTGTTTTTCCGTTATTATAATCGGCGTTCTGGTGCCAATCCATTTTATCACGCTGTAATCCTGCGTTTTGAGCCATTTGTTTGTATGGGATTACTTCCTGATTCTTTAATTCTTCACTGAGCTGGTCATGAATTGCTTTTTTGAATTCTTCATCATTAGACTGCATTGCCATTATGATACAATCTTTAAGTTCAAATGTAGCATTTTCCCAGCGTGCACCATCAAGAACTTTTGCATCATGTGCTGCATCTCCGTTGAAATCAAGTTTTTTACCTAATATTTCTTCAAGTCTTTCACGTTTCAACAGATACGGATGTTTAGTAAGCAGGCCTCTCATTTTATTAATAAAATCAGGTGCCCCGCCAGTATTTATTGAAATACAAGGTGTGGCTGACGCAAAAGACTCAAGCGGCGTTATACCGCACGGTTCAAATCTGGATGAGAACAACGTCCATGTTGCGCACCCTACAAGCCTATTAGGGAAGAAGTTATTAACGTACATAATATTTCCGGCATATTTACCGTTATCAATTTTAGGAAGCTGTACTTCAATTAAGTCTTTTATCCATTTATATTCTTCTGCACTTGCGTCCCAAACTCCTGCGCCAAAAATACCTTTTGTACGGGTTTTTAATTCATCGGGAATATTTTTATCTTTTAAAAATTCAATAAATTCTTTAATTGCTCCTATTGAGGCCGGATAATTTTTCTGCGGATCCGGACGCCCCCAGCCCATAAATAAATTATCGCCCTTTTTAAAGCCGGATAAGTGTCCGATAACTGTTGCGCCGTTGCTTATCTGCGCGTCACTGCAAAAGACCTTTGTAACTCCGCTTTGTCCGCCTGCCTGATAAGCATGGTCAATCAAATTTAATAACCATTTGGTATTGCTTTCTTTTGCTTTCAATACTTCGTCAATATTATCTTTAACAATTTTACCGTCTTTATCTAATTCATATTCGTAATTATATGTTGTAAATCCGCGTTTTAATTTTGTAAGCAGATTCGGATGCCCTTTTCTGTGGAAGTTAGCTTTTGGATTATCGAGTTGAAGGTTTGCAGGAGTACTTCCGTTTGTGATATCGTGAGTTTCGATTTCTGAAAGTTTTTTGGTCATACCGAGTGCAATATCAGGAGTATCCGGATTTTTCATTTCTTTACCGTAGTTCATTGATACGGTACCGGCAGTAAAATTTTTACCGTTTGTTTTTACACCTGCAACCGGTGTCATGGAAATATTATATGTATTAAAATCGTCCATAAAGTTTTTGAAATAAGGATCAAAAATTTCTTTTACGAATTTTGCCTCAGGTGTTAATTCTTCACCATCTTTAGGGCCGAATTTATGCCAGTTTTTCTCTATATATTTTATTTCTTTAAGCTGAGGGTGATTTTTTATTTCTTCAACGTCCTGTTCGTTTGCAACAAGGCGGAAGAATTCAAACGGGTTGTTCATCCAGCCCTGATAGTCTCTGCCCGGATTATGGAATGAGCTGTGCGCTTTTACTCCGCCGTTATAATATTCATCTCCTGCGGCAGATTTATTTGCTATATGGTGCATAATCATAAATGCCGGACGGTCATGCAGCCACAGGTTGGCAGGGTTAAAATTGCCATGTTCTGCGGTGTTTAATTTAGGCAGACCTTCTACAAATGCACGGTTATTATCTGCATAGAATACGTTTGTACTTACGTGTTTTATGCCGTCTTCGCTTCCCTCAGTTCCGTAAGTTCCATAGGTACCGTAGGTTCCATAGGTTCCGTATGCACCGTAAGCTCCTGTACCTTTTGCTCCAATACCGTATGCATTTTCAAATCTTGCCAGATCTTCAGTATGTACAAAATATACATAATTTCGCTCCGGTACGGCTTCTGCCGCCGTTTCGGTTATTTTTGCAAGTTTATCCTTATATTCCGGAGTTTCAAGTGTTTTATAGAATTCATCATCTACTTCTTTTTCAATAGATTTTATGCCTTCGGCTATTTTTTTGTTATATTCTTCTTCAATCTCTGTAATCTTAGGGTTCGGTTCAAAAGAATAAGGGTCTTTATTGAAACTTTGATTATCAGCTTCATTTAATTCTTTCAGTTTTTGTTCATAGTGATAAGTTGCTTCAATCTGTTCTTTAATTTTAGCGAGGCGAGGTTCAATAATTTCGTCTCTTGTTTTAGCTTCAAGCTTTTTTTGTGCAATAAAAACAGGGTCGCTGATTTCATCTGTTCCAAAGAATCTATAATTAATTTCTTTTAATTCATCAACGGCATTATCTGAAGCACGTTTGAAAGAGCCTGAAGCTTTTGCATCTTTCAATACAACAAACTCTGATTTACCTTTTGTATCAGGTTCAATTTGAATAACATATTCCAAATTTTCAGGTTTTAAGTTCAGCCTTTTGGCAACCTCTTCTAGAGATTCGTTTTGCGCAGCCTGATGGAATTTATTTTGCGGCAGGTGTCGTTCTGTTATTTTGCCCTTTTCATCTCTTGTAACTTCTGCGACCATGACTCCGCCTTTGGTCGTTCCGTATGAATGATAAGGTGAAAAGTCTCTGACGTCGGCTTTTTCTTTGATACGCCAGTTATTCGGGGCTTCCTGAGCAACAACTCCGAGACCGCCGTAGTTATATGAGTTTAGTCCATAACGTTTGTTTTCGGGTGAATAAGAAGCAAACTGGTTAATATTTTTATCTGCACCGGTGAAGGTTAAATTTACGAATCCTACCCCCCCCCTTTGAGCTAGATGCTCAATATAAGCCGGTGCTACAAAATTCAACGAATTTATCGGCTTTTCATTAATTAAGTTAGGATTTTGGTGTGTTAATTGTGTTGTTTGTTGTCTTTTTAGATTCCCCGCATAAACCTGCGGTATGACCGAAGTAATACGCATTTAATACCCCTTTTCTATTAACCATGCTGCAGAAAGAATTATCTTCTGCCTTTATAGTAAAATGCTGACATATTTTTTTTCAACAGTTAACCGGTTAAATATTAAGAAATATTAAGTAAATTTTTTTCAATAATTAAAGTTTTTTATTTTACTTTAAAGTAAAATTAATATGGCATGAGAGTTGATTTCAGCCTCGTTATCAGTAAAAATCAGATTATCGAAAAGGATAAAAATGAACAGATTATTTGGAATTTTGGGTATTATTTTAATCTTTTTAATATGTTATTTCATGTCTAATAATAAAAAACATATTAATTATAAAACAGTGGGAACCGGTTTTTTATTGCAGGTTGCACTTGCCGTTTTTATATTTAAAGTTCCGCTTGGCAGAGCTTTGTTTATGAATGTTGGCATGTTTATCCAGAAAATTCTTGATTTTGCAAAGGAAGGAGGGGCTTTCGTATTCGGGCCTTTAATTGATAATGAAAAACTTAATCTTGTATGGGGGTTAGGTGCAAATGTTTTTGCATTGCAATTAATTTGTTCTCTGATTTTTATGATGATTCTTGTAAATATATTGTACTATTATGGAATCATGCAAAGGGTAGTTCCGTTATTCGGAAAGGCCATGAATAAGTTAATGTCTGTCAGCGGAGCTGAAGCCTTATCTAATGTTGCCAGTGCTTTTGTAGGCCAGATTGCAGCACAAATTATGATTAGACCATATCTTGCAAAACTGACCCGTTCTGAACTGTTAGCCTCTATGGCAGGAAGCATGGCTTGTATTTCAATGGCTACAATGCCGATTTATATCGGACTTGGAATTCCTGCACATTATCTTTTGGCTTCGTCTTTCATGGCTGCACCGGGGGCACTGGTAATTTCTAAGATTATGTATCCAGAAACTCATATTCCAGAAACGAGTGAGGATTTTAAAATTACCTACAGCAAAAGAAAACGGCCTTACATTAATGTCTTTGACGCTATTTCAGCAGGAGCATCAGAAGGGATGAAGGTCGCTATTAATGTTATTGCTATGATTTTGGCTCTGGTAGCACTTGTTGCTATGATAGATTGGTTTTTAAAAGGGTTTGGTATTTTATTTGTTAAATATTTACATATTAATTTTGCCTCATTTGATATGACGCAATTATCGCTAAGAATGATTCTCGGTAAAATTTTTGCAGTATTTGCATTTTTTATGGGGGTTCCGTTGCATGAGGCTACTACAGTAGGAAGTCTTATGGGGACAAAACTTGTATTAAACGAAATGGTTGCATATGTTGATTTAACAAATCTTCCGCAGGCTTTATCAGATAAAAGTTATTTAATAACCTGTTTTGCACTGTGTAGTTTTGGAAATTTCGGTTCTATTGCAATACAGCTTGGCGGTATCGGAGAACTTGCTCCAAACCAGCGCAAAAATCTGGCTAGACTCGGTGTAAGAGCTTTAATTGCCGGGACTTTAACATGTTATATGTCGGCTGCTATTGCAGGAGTACTGTTTAATTAAGATTTCGGTAAATGTTTAGTCCAGTGTTCGTCGAGCTCACGGATAAACCTGTGTGCGTCAATCACGTCATCGTAGCTGATTGGTTCCGGGCCTTCCTGAACTTCAAGGGCAAGCTGCGATTCGTCCTTTACTTCTATTCCGGAGAAACCTAAGAATGCTACTCCGAAACTTTTACCGCAGTTTTTACACACTAAATGGGTAACAGTTAAACCGGGTTCTTCTCTTTTTATTATAAATGAATCTTCATCAAAGCCTGTTTTACACTGTGAACAACATAAATTGTCAAATAATGCTTTTAGTTTCTTTTCCATATTTTCCTCTTTCTTCTTATTATATGAAAAATTTTTTAAATATTTTGTTAAAAAGTGTTAAATTGATAGCAAACATGGGCATAATATTACATGTAGACTTATAGGAGAAGTTCTTATGGAAGCTATCAACTTAATTCTATTCGGATTTATCGTTTATACTGCGTTAATTGTAGTTCCAAGCATCTGGGAAGAATTAACAACAGAAGGATAATCCCTTAAAAATACAGACGATTTGAAGTGTTGATTTGTTTCAAATTTTTTATCGCCAATTAAGAGTGTGTGGTCTTTAAAAAGTGTTTAATATACGCTTGTTCAACAGGCGGACGGTGTTTTATGCCTTTATTCGGGTAAAACTTCTTTTAAGCACTCAAGAGCTACGTCTGTCACGAAATCCATGTCGGATTTTTCAATAATGAGCGGCGGGTTGAAATAAATTACATCTCCGAGCGGTCGTAGGAGTACGCCTTTGTTCAGTGCTTTTTTATATATTTGATATCCTGTTCTGAGCTTTGAGTCGAACGGTTCTTTTGTCTGCTTATCTTTAACAAGTTCTATTGCATTTATTAATCCTATATGTCTGATATCGCCCACGTTTTTATGTGAGGCGAACTTTTCTTTTATAATTTTGTTGAAATATTCTGCATTTTGGTTAGCTTTTTTCAGCACATTCCCGTCTTCCAGAATATCAAGTACAGCATTTGCCGCCGCGCATGCAAGAGGGTTGCCGCTGTATGTATGTGAGTGCATAAATGCCTTATGGGTGTTATATTCATCATAAAAAGCATCATAAATTTTCTGTGTAGTAACAAACAGTGCGCATGGCATATATCCGCCTGTTAAACCCTTCGAAAGACACATAATATCCGGAGATACTCCGGCATGATTAAAAGCAAACATTTTTCCGGTTCTTCCGTAACCGGTTGCGATTTCATCTGCAATTAGATGAACATTGTATTCATCACAAAATTCTCTTAATTTTTTCAAATATAAAGGCGGGTAAACTTTCATTCCGGCAGACCCCTGTAATAACGGTTCAACAAGGAGTGCCGCTGTTTCTTTACCATATTTTTTAAAGGTATTGGCAGCTTTTTGAGCGCATTCGCAGGTGCAGTGGTCTCTATCTTTTCCGTAAGGACATCTGTAACAGTCAGGGCCTTCTATTCTTACTATATCCATTAGTATAGGCTTGTAAAGTTCTGTATAAAGGTCGCAATCGCCTACGGAGAGTGCTCCGATTGTTTCTCCGTGATATGCCTCTGTAAGTGCCATAAACCTGGTTTTTTGCGGGTTCCCGGTTTGCTGGTGGTATTGAAAACTTACTTTCATTGCTGCCTCTATTGCTGATGAGCCGTTATCAGTAAAGTTAAATTTACACAGGCCTTCCGGCAGTATTTTTGAAAGCCTTTCGCAGAGTCGTATTGCCTGTTTATGTGTAAAATTTGCGAAAATAACTTGTTCAAGAGAGTTAAGTTGTTTTTTTATTTCGTCATTAATATGAGGGTTGCAGTGTCCGAGAAGATTGCACCACCATGAGCTTATTACATCAACATAGCGTTTGCCGTCTATATCGTAAAGATAAACCCCTTTGCCATGGTCGATTACAATAGGAGGCAAGTCTTCATAATCTTTCATCTGTGAACAAGGATGCCATATATATTTTGTATCTGTTTTTGCCCAGTCTTTATTTTCACAAACTTCCATTTTTATATCTCCTTAAACAGTGATAATAGTTTATCTTTGTCAATTTCAAAATCTTTTTCATTTTCTTTTACCTGCGCAATAACTTCTACTCCTGTTAAATTTTCTATCTGTAATTTATTATCACGCTGCATAAAATCTTTTTCGTTATATTTGTTGAGAATTATACCTTTCAACCCGATTCCGGCATTTTTTATATACTCTGTGGTGAGAACAGCACTATTAATTGAGCCTAATTCTGCCTTGGCGATAACAATAACGTCAAGGCCCAGCATTTTTATAATATCAGGAAGTATAATTTTTTCATCTTTTAAATTGAAAGGGCAAACAATTCCACCAGCTCCTTCTACAACGATATAATCAAACTCTTGTTTTTTCTTTTCAAAATCTGCAAGTATTTTTTCTTTGCTAATTGAAACACCTTCAATTTTAGCAGCCAGATGCGGAGAAACCGCTGTTTTGAATATATAAGATGCAAAATTTAAGGGATTAGCAGTCATTCCTGCCGTTTTTAAGACATATTCACAGTCACCGGCTACTATTTTGCCATCCTTCATTTCTGCTCCGCTCAATGCAGGTTTAAAATACCCGCAGTTAAATCCCATTTCTCGCATTTTTTTTACAATAATTGCTGAGACAAATGTTTTTCCAACATCAGTACCTGTTGCTGTTATAAATAAACCTTTTGGCATTCATCCTCTCCAACAAAAATAACACCCTTAGTCTAAAACCAAAGGTGTTATTTTTCAAGTTATTGTTTACTTTTGTGTCTTTACAGCGAGCCGCCGCCGCCATCATTGAAGTAGTCATAGTGACGGATGTCGTCGTAGTTATTAACAGGTTCTGCCGGAGGCAACGGTTGAGCTTTAACCGCTTTTGCAGTTGCTCTGTTTCTTAACAAGGCATCGAAGTTAGGTTCCATTGTTAATTCAAAGTGGAAACGTCCGATTTTGTGGTCACTTTCCCAGGAGTGGTTAATCAAAGGATAACCCCAGTATAAACGACCTGTTAAGTCGCCAGGCAATTGAACTCTTAAGCCCATACCAAGTGATGCCATAAAGTAGTTGTTATCGTAATAATCTTCACCTGTCGAAGGGAAAACTCCCCCGAAGTCAGCGAATACCGCACCTTTAATATATTTACCTATAAATGACATTTTTTCTTTAGAACGAGGGCTTGTGATTTCACGAGGTAAGAGAGGGAACATAAGTTCATTGCTTATGTAGAAACCGTTCTTACCAATCATAAGACCTTCGGAGTATCCTCTTACTGTTGCCAGACCACCTGCCTGAAATTGATCAATGTAAGGGATATGTTTGTTATTTGGTATAACTTGATAATTTGCTCTCATTTGGCCGATAAATCCGTGGGAGAAGTCATGTAATCTTACAGCTCCGCCGGAAATTTTAACATAGTTAGAATCATTATCAAAAATTGGTGCCGCGTAACTTACGCCCTGATTTAAATACCAAATACCGTATTTAGTATCTTTACGTAAATTTAATGCTGCATCAACGCTTGTTACCTGATCCAGACCGAGTTCATCATCTATTCCAAAGTAGTTCAAGAATCCCATTGTTGTTCTTGCACGCTTATAATTTAAAGCAGTGTAAGTTTTTAATTCAAAGCCCGGTTTTCTGATAATCGGCTGGCTATAGTAAAGTGAATACATATAAGCTTTACTTCTCAAGTCAAGGTCTGAGAACTCACCGTATCTGATTTTTGAAAGACCAGATGAGAACAAGAACCCTACACGGCCATCTTTTCTGTTAACCGGAATATTGTAATCAACAAACGGGCTGACAGAGCCTCCGCTGAAATAAGAACCTATGGATAACTTATCTCTGTTATGGAAAAGGCTGTCAGCGTAAATCATAGCCCCGCCTCTTAAATTACCTGTGGTATAGCGGCCGGCATTATCCATGATACCGACGACGTGGAACGGGAAGCTTTCGTGTGCCGTAATTTCAATATCCGTTGTTCCGTCAGCTTCACCTGCTTTAAGGTTTGCAGAAAGATTTACGCCTTCATTATATCTGTTGAAGTCAAGAATATCTTTTTCAAGTTCTACAATATCAAACAAATCCCCTTTTTTCTGAGGTAATCTGTCGGTAATATATTTGTCTCTTGTATATTTATTCTGATGAACTGTAATATTACCTACGCGGCTTTCTACAAGTTCAATATATATATTGCCGTTAGTAACAGTTTGTTCGGGCAAAAATGCTTTTGCTGTAACAAATCCTTTAGAAGCATATAATTGGTTAATTTGATTTACAACACTTGTAATATCCCCAATAAATACATTTTTACCAATAATCGGTCTGATTATATTATCAATTTCTTCTTTAGTCAAAATTTCGGAAGGCGAAACTTCTACAGAATTTACATAAACACCTTTTGTATCAATATCCTCGACCTGAGCCTGCATAAGAGACCCTTTCGGATCATAGTTTTTTATAACCTGATTTTCTTTGCTGGGATTTTCTACTGCGTTTTTTCTACGTTCATATCTATTGTAATCTTCGTTAAGATATTGCTGGTCTCGTTTAAATTCCAAAGAATCTGTATTGTGTTTATAATTTGCGCCGCTTTCCATTTGAATCTGATTTAAAATCGGAATGTCAGGTGCTGCAAATACCGGGGTAACAGATGCAGGAATAGCAAGGGCAAAACAGGCACACAACCCGAGAATTGCCTTTGATAAATTAATATTCATTTGATTCTTTTCCATCATACACCTTCTGTTTATACTGTATATTTAGTTTATTTCCATTGTCATACTTAGATATTAAAATAAAAACCTAATCTAAATTTTTATTGCGATATATTTACAAAAATTTATAAATTAGCGACATTGGTAATTGACTTGTTATTATTATATAGGATTGCTATTGTGTTGTAAAGAAGCTTATAAAAAGTTCACATTTTTAAATGAGGGTTTTTATAAAAAATCATTAAAATAATGTACAGCAGCTCAATAGGACTAAATAGTTACGAAGGAGGATAAAATGAAAAAATTCGGTATGGTAGCATTAGGTCTTGCAGCATTTGTTGTTGGAATGTCTGTTAATAATTTTGCAATGTCAGATGTTCCGCCAAGCTATAAAGTTGCAGTTGTTGATGTTTCAAAAGTTGTTGCATCGTCAGCTCAGGTTAAGGCTTTGAAAAAAGAACAACAAACTAAAGCTACGGAAATTGTAAAATATGTTGAAAAAGCAAGAAAAGATGTTGCTGCTGTCTCTGATGAAAAGAAGAAAAAGGCTTTAGAAGATAAATATTCTAAAGAATTAATGGCAAAAAGAGATAAATTGGAAAAAGAATATACTTCAAAATTGACTGCTATTGATGCCAATATTTCAAAAACAATTGAAACACAGGCTAAAGCTAAAAACTACAATATAGTTTTGGCTAAAGGTGTAGTTCTCTATGGCGGAGATGATATTACTGCTGAAGTTATTAAAGTCGTTAAGTAGTTTTAAAGAATTGTTTAATACTTATAAAACAAAAGCTCCCGATTGTTAACCGGGAGCTTTTAGATTATATGTCTTTATAAGACCCTGCAAATTTGTCTTTATAAACGGTATGCAGGATTTCATGCGCTTTATGGGAATTAGGATGTTCAAGATATTCCTGATAAAGCTTCTGAATAGAAGGATTCATGTGTGATTTGCGTAAAGGAAGCTCAATATCTTCTTTATACAGGCCTTCTGCGCGTTCTCCTTTGATTTTGCTGTCATCGCAGCTTCTTGGCTGTCCTCCGCCGTTGATACAGCCGCCAGGGCAGGCCATAACCTCAAGCATTTGGAAAGGAGCATTACCGGCTTTGATTTCCTGAATTGATTTTTCAGCTTCTTTTAATGTTGAAACTACTCTTACTACAAGTTTAGTTCCTTTCAAATCAAGTTCGACATCTCTTGAACGATTCTCAGTTCCTCTTAACGGTTTAAAGTCAACATCATTTAACTGTTCACCTGTTGCAAATTCGTAAGCTGTTCGTACAGCAGCTTCCGCAACCCCGCCTGATGCTCCGAAGATTGTTCCTGCACCTGAATATTCACCGAAAGGCGAATCATGGTCTTCGGGTTCCAGTGCATTAAAGTTTATACCGGCTTCTTTTATCATTCTGCCGAGTTCCTGCGTTGTTAATACATAATCTGTATCAGGTCTTCCGTTTCGTGCGAGTTCAGGACGCTTGCATTCGTATTTTTTTGCCGTACAAGGCATAATCGCAACAACAACAAAGTTTTCTCTTGCAATGCCAAGATTCTGCGGTACTAAGTCAACCAGAACCGGAGAAAGCATAGACATTGGAGATTTGCAGCTTGATAAATGGTGTAACATATCAGGGTGCTGGTCTTCAAGGTATTTTACCCAGGCAGGACAGCATGAAGTGAATAGCGGGAGATTTTGGCCTGATTTTAATCTTTCCAAAAATTCGGTTGCTTCTTCCATTATTGTTAAGTCTGCTGAAAAGTTTGTATCAAATACTTTATCAAACCCTATTTTTCTTAATGCTGCATTCATTAAGCCTATGCTGTTGGCACCCGGTTTTAATCCGAACATTTCGCCGAGTGCAACGCGTGTTGCAGGGGCCATTTGAACAACCACGGTTTTTTCTTTATTGGTAATTTCACTCCAGACTTTTTCAATATCGGATTTTATAGTTAATGCTCCTGTCGGGCAGACTGCTGCACACTGTCCGCAGTTTACGCAGTCAACCTGACCGAGAGGTCTGCCATTCATTGGCTGAACAACCGTTTTTGACCCGCGGTTTGCAAATCCTAAAACAGCATGTCCTTGAAATTCTGCACAGGCTCTAACACATGCTCCGCACAGTATACACTTGTTAGGGTCTCTTACCAGAGACGGTGAACTATCATCTATAGGAAGATATTCATCAGGTTGTTTTTCTGCATATCTGATTTTTCTGATTCCGTATTCTTCGGCATACTGTTGTAATTCACAGTTCCCTGATTTTTCGCAGGTAAGGCATTCCTTATCGTGGTTTGCAAGAAGAAGTTCAAGAACAGTTTTTCTGATTCTTCTTGTTTTTTCTGTATTCAAATGAATTTTTAAACCATTTTCAGGGGGCATTGTGCAAGAGGATTGAATCCCTCTGCCTTCGACTTCCACAACACACATTCTGCATGCGCCGAACTGTGTTAAATCAGGACGGTAGCAGAATGTTGGAACATTCATGCCGGCTTTTCTTATAACTTCAAGCAGGTTTGGCTCGTCTGTAAATTCAACTTCTTTACCGTCAATGAATAATGTTTTTTTATCTGTCATAATTTTATTCCTTATGTTTATCCCCTCATTCATCCTTACGGACTCCATCTCCCACAAGGGGGAAAGGTTTAAGGGTTGGGTATAATTACTCTAATACTATAGCTCTGAACGGGCAGTTGGTTAAGCAAGCTTCACACTTAATACATTTTTCTTGATTAATGTGGTGAGGCTGTTTAACTGTACCTTCAATAGCTCCGACAGGACATGTCCTGGCACATTTTGTACAGCCTTTGCAGAGTTCAGGCTGAATAACGATTTTCTTCATCGCCGTACAAACGCCTGCCGGACATTTTTTGTCTTTGATATGAGCTATATATTCGTCTCTAAAGTATTTTAAAGTTGAAAGTACAGGGTTTGGAGCTGTTTTACCCAGACCGCACAAGGAACCTTCTTTAACAGACAAAGCTAGTTCTTCAAGTAAGTCAAGGTCTTTCATTTCACCTTTTCCTGCAACGATTTTTTCTAAAATTTTAAGCATGTTTTTGGAACCTTCACGACAAGGGACGCATTTGCCGCAGCTTTCGTGCTGGGTAAAATTCATAAAGAACCTTGCAACTTCAACGATACAGGTATCTTCGGCCATAACAACAAGACCACCTGAACCGACCATTGCTCCTGCTTTAATCAGGCTGTCATAATCCATAGGAAGATCCAGATGTTCTTCAGTTAAACATCCGCCGGACGGACCGCCTATTTGAACGGCTTTGAACTTTTTACCGCCTCTAATTCCGCCGCCTATGTCAAATACGATTTCGCGTAAAGTTGTACCCATTGGAACTTCAATTAACCCTGTGTTATTAACTTCACCTGTTAATGCAAAAGTTTTTGTACCTTTTGAAGTTTCTGTCCCGAATGAGGCAAACCAGTCTGCACCTTTTAGAAGGATAACAGGTACATTAGCAAGAGTTTCAACGTTGTTAATCAAGGTTGGACGCCCGAACAATCCTTTATTTGCAGGGAACGGCGGTTTTGGACGCGGCATCCCTCGTTCGCCTTCTATTGAAGCGATAAGTGCGGTTTCTTCACCGCAAACAAATGCTCCGGCTCCTTCTTTTATATGTAAAGTAAATGAGAAGTCGCTTCCCATAATATTTTTACCTAAGAAGTGTCTTTCTTCTGCATCTGCAATTGCTTTTCTCAGACGTTTAATAGCAAGCGGATATTCTGCACGAACATAAATATAGCCTTCATCTGCGCCTATTGCAAAAGCAGCTATAGCCATACCTTCTAATAGTTTATGCGGGTCGCCTTCCATAATACTTCTATCCATGAATGCACCCGGGTCGCCTTCGTCACCGTTACATACAACGTAAGACTTTCCTCCTTTATTTGCTGCAGTAAATCTCCATTTTCTGCCGGTAGGGAAGCCTCCTCCGCCTCTGCCGCGCAATCCTGATTTTTCTATTTCTTCAATAACTGCATCAGGATTATTTTGCTCAATGACATTTGCCAGTGCCTCATAACCTCTTACCGCAATTGCTTCGTCAATACATTCAGCGTTAATGTGTCCGCAATTTGCGAGTGCGGTTCTGGTTTGTTTTGCATAAAAATTAATATCTTCATTTTTATGTACATGTTCATGTGTTTTAGGATCAGTGTAGAGAAGTCTTTCTACGGGCTTATTATTTTTTATATGGCTTTCGTAGATTTCTTCAACATCTTCTACTTTTACTTTTACGTAGGTAACATCTTTATCCGGAATTATAACCAGTACGCCCTGTTCGCAGAAGCCGTGGCAGCCTGTAGGAACGATTGTCATTTTATCGTAATCTGTCAGAACCGATACATCTGCTCCGAGTTCTGCAAATTTTTCTATAACTTTCATAGAGCCGTTTGCAACGCAGCCTGTTCCTGCACAAACAAGAACTCTGAGGCCCTGTTTTTTAATTTCCTCTTGAGCTTTTAATTGCTCTTGTTTTATATCAATATTCAAAGCTGTTTTTTCCATATTATCTGTCCTCTTTTAAAAGGGTATCCAAAACGATTTTGATTGCGTCAGAAGTCATTTGAGGATAAACCTTACCGTTAATAACTACAACAGGTGCAAGTCCACAGGCTCCGAGGCAGCTTACTGTTTCAAGTGAAAACAGGCCGTCATCCGTTGTCATCTGACCGTCTTTGAGCTCAAGTCTGGCTTTAATCGCATTAAGAACAGGCATTGAACCTCTAACGTGGCAGGCTGTACCATCGCATACTTTAATTTCAAATTTGCCTTTCGGCTCAAGTGAAAATTGTGCGTAAAAAGTAGCTACACCGTATACTGTAGCCGGTGAAAGCCCCTCTATTTTTGTTCCGATATAAATCATGGCTTCTTCAGGCAGATACCGGTAAACTTCCTGAACTTTTTGTAAAATCGCAATCAAATTGGATTTTTTACCTTCATAAGAATTGATAATTTCGTCCAATTTGGATGTATCGATTTTGTGCGGATTTTCTACACTCATCTCGAACTCCTATTCGCTTCTAAGGTTTGCTACGTATTTACGAATATTTGCCTGGATACCGGCTTAATCCGTTTGCGTGCTGCTTACGGTCTGCAAACCAAAGTATGTATAACACTATGATTGTATCTTCTTTAACCCAAAAACTTTTACAATCTTAGTGAAATTATTGCACATTATGAGTGTAAAATCAAGTTTTTAAGATTTTTTTGCTGTTACTTCCGAGGTTAATTGTGCAATATGCCTGTATAACATTCTGATGAAACTGTCTTCAGACGACGTACTGCTTGTATAAACGTAATCAGTTCCGGTTTCTCGGTTTGCCAGAAGTCTTGAATTTGCTTTTGAATGAATATATGTTTTGTTAACATCAGAAGGTATAATTGCCTCTTTGGTTTTATCGCTCAATAAATTGGAAACCCTTACTGTTAAATTATTTTTTAATGAATTTTTGAGAGTTTGTTGTGTTTCATCTAAATAAATCGATTTGGATGGGTCAAAAATATCTACGCTTACTGCGTGTTTTTGAGCATAATTTGCTATTGTTCCTTTTGCCTTTTCAATTTCTCTGTATGCTTCGGAAGAAGAATCCATACCTTTGGTATTTACAAAACGGTTAATAAGATTCTGACGGTTAATAATTTTTTTAGTATCAATTTTCTTTTGAACTTGAGATATAATGTTGTTTACTTTCATTGTACACCTGTATCCTATTTATTTGTTCTGTCTTTGATTAAAACAGAAAATAATATTTTTTTGCTAATTACATTTATTTATATTAACTTTTTGCAATAATCTTTTATCGGACAAATATCACACTTTGGGTTGATTGGTTTGCAGACATTTTGACCGTGAGTTACCAGCAGTGTATTAATATCAATCCAGTGCTTGAGAGGGAGCTTATCTCTTAAGGCAAACTCTGTTTCTTCAGGTGTTCTGGTTTTTATATAGCCCAGACGGTTGAAAATTCTGTGTACATGTACATCAACGCATATCGCTGGTTTATTGAACCCTCTGCTCATCACGAGGTTGGCGGTTTTTCTGCCTACTCCGTTGAATTTTATCATTTCATCTATAGATTCGGGAACCTGTGAATTATACTCATCAACCAGTCTTTTTGATAATTCTACTATTTGTTTTGCTTTATTTGCATAGAATCCCACCGGATATATTGCTTTTTCCAGTTTTTTGACATCACATACTGCAAATTCTGCGGGAGTTCTGCCCAGTTCAAGCATTCGTAAGGTTGCGGGGTATGTTGTTTTGTCGTTTGTGCGAAGACTTAGTATGCAAGAAATTAATACAAGATACGGGTCATTAAATGTATCCATAAGATGAACAAACTCGCTTCTCGGTTGTTCTGCTTTTTTTAAAAGGTCTACTATTTCATCAATGTGTTCATTATTTTTCAGTTTTGCCATTTAAAAGTTCCTCGACTTTAATATTTGTTTTTAATTTTAAAGCAAATATATTATTGTTTTCAAAAATTTTTAATTTAACAGCATCTTTTTCAGTTGTAACAATATTGCCTTTAATTTTCTGAATATCTTTTAATTCATATTGATGGTGGTCATCAAACGAAATCATTTCTTTAATTTTGTAATCTTTTAGAAAGTCAAAAAACTGTCCGGGCTGTCCTATTGCGCATATGGCTGTAATTTCAGACTCCGGCTGGAGCTTTTGTCCTGTTTTTATGTTGTAAACATAATCAGGCTCTGTTTTGCAGACAAAAGTAGGGATTTTCATCCGTTTTGCCGTAATTTTTGCTATTTTTTCCGCTCGGGAGTGGTCAAGATTTTTGCTGACAATAATCATTTTATCAATACGCTTAAAAGCTTCGGGGCCTTCTCTCAGCGGGCCGGCAGGCAATAATTTTTCGTTGCCGAATCCTTTTTCACTGTCAGACAAAACAATATCAATATCTCGGTAAAGTTTTCTGTGCTGGAAGCCATCATCAAGAATTATATGAGTTACGCCGAATTTTTCTATTGCGTATTTTGCAGCTTCATATCGGTTTTTTGATGTTACAACTACAGTTCCCTTTGCGTTTTCTGCAAGCCAGAACGGTTCGTCTCCTGCAAGAATGGCATTATAATAAATTTTTTCGCCGTCTGAAATAATATTTATTTGTTTATTGGAAAGTTTTCCGCCGTATCCGCGCGACACTATGGCAGGTTTTTCACCTTTTGAGATAAGGTACTTTGCAATTTCTGCAACAACAGGAGTTTTACCTACGCCTCCTGTTGTAATATTACCTACTGAAATAACACAGGCATTAACTTTTTTAGGTTTTATAATTCCTTTGTCATAAAACAGATTTTTTAATCCGCTTCCTATTCCGTAAAAAATTGAGGCAATTTCCAGAACTTTTACAAGAGCTCCTTTTGCCTCTTTTTTGTAATGTATTTTGGTAATTTCAGTTTTTAAGTTTTTCATAATTCCTATATATACCGTAGCAGCGGCTGAGCGGAAGTATTTAGAACATTAATCTGAACAGAAGGAATCGCTTGTTCAATTTTTCGGAGAATTTCCTTAAATTGCAGGCTGTTGCAGATGTTTCTTCCAGCAATGTTTGTAGTTGTGTTTTATTTTCAGGTGTTACCTGATTTACTGTAGCCAGAGATGTTGTAATTTGTGCCATTGCACTATTTGCATTATCTACAGTCATTGTTAATTTACGTTTTAGTGTTGTATCTTTTGTCATTGAATTTACAAATGCACTGATTTCATTAATGTTATGAGCGATTGTACGAATATCAGATGCCATTTGCTGGGCTTCCTGTTCGTTACCCATTATTTTATTCAGGTTATTGGCGAGCTGTTCTACTGAATTTGAGGCAGAATAAATAGACTGCTTAAATTGCGGGTCGCCAACGATGTTATTAATATTTTCGGATAATTTATTAAAGTCTGATGTTGCCTGATTCATTAATGCCATTAATTCATCAATATCTCCGCGTGAATCATCGAGAAGTTTGTTTACTTTTTCAACTGTTGTAGATGCTTGCGCAGTAATATCGTTTAGATTTATAACGGTTGCTTTTAAATCTGCTATAGTCTGATCTGACAGCAGTTGATTTATTTTTAGATTTGTTTCGGTCAAAGTTTCTGCGGCTTTATACTGCCAGTCCATAAAGTCTGCGATACGCATAGGTTCAATTATTGTATACTTTGAATCCTGCTGAGGAAATGGTAATACAGTATCATCAAGAGTTGATATTCTTAGTTTTTTTGAGCCATCTTTAAGTGATATTGTTTTTCCTTTTACAAATTCAGGAAGAATAAGTCCGGGAAGATTAACAATATAATCTATTTTGTAGGCATATTTTGATTTTATTCTTTCTCTGTCTGCCGGTGGGATAGCTTCGGTAGATACGGTTTCTATATTTTTAATCACGCCTACATCGTGGTACGCATCATCTAACTTCATTTCTACCATATCGTCTTTATATAAAATGTCTTTATTATTCATAGGGATATAAAGAGTTTTTGTTTTAGGCGGAGTGATTTCCAGGAAAAGTTCACCTATAAGTCCGGATTGCTGGATACTAAACAGAGAGGCCGGCGGGATTTCGATATCAGGTTCAGTTATTACGAACTTTACTTTTACATAATTATTTTCACCATTTATTACAGGCGTAATTTCTTCAACCTGCCCGACTCTAAGCCCCATCATTTGAACAGCAGAACCAGGACGCATGCCGTTTACATCCTGAAATTTTATTTCAATTCTGTCAGCCGAAGACAATGCTCGTCCTTTTACTCTTAAAACTATCCCTAAAAGCAGCACTATAGCTATCAGAGTTAAAAGTCCCACTTTAAATGATGATGAAAATTTCATATATCCCTTTCCTTAATAAACAGATTTATAAAATTATTGTATCAAAAACTGTTTATTAATGCAAAAAGGTTACAGATAGTTAGCCAGGATATTCTTTACATAATTTTGAGTTTCCGGATATGGAGGAACTCCGTCATATTTGTCAACGGCTCCGGGACCTGCATTATAGGCTGCAAGGGCAAGTATAATATTACCGTTATATTTGTTAAGCATTGATTTTAAATATCGTACGCCACCGTCAACATTTTGAAGCGGATTATAGGCATCCTGTACACCTAAGCCTTTTGCTGTTGCCGGCATGAGCTGCATAAGCCCCATTGCCCCGACTTTTGAGGTTGCTTTTGCGTTGAACCCCGATTCCTGTTTGATTAATGCTTTAACAAGTTTTTCATCAACTCCATGCTTTTCACAAACTTTTGATATCATATTGAGAATCTGGGTTTTAGATGTTCCTGAGCTTTTTGAAACATTTGGAGCAGACTGTGCTGCATTAATTTCTTTAACTGCATTACTGAATGTTTGGGCAGACGTATTTTTAAGAAGATTAGCTTTTACATTCATAGACTGTGGCCCGAGGAGCAGGCTTCCAAAATCTGATTTTGCAGTGGATTGAAGAATGTTTTCAAATGATTGTACATTTTTTTTGCCGGCGGGGTATATTGTATCCATTGGGTTCTGGCTGACCGGCTGCTGTGGTCCGTAGATTTGATCCTGAATGCTGCGTACCTGATTGCTCAATGCTGCATAACGCTGCATTGCGGCAGACTTTCCGCTTGAAGACAGTAAATTCTGTATCATTTTTGAAAACATAATTACTCTACCCTTGTCCTGATATCCTTATTATAAGTTTAAACTACTACCCTGATATCATATAAACTAATGATTTTTTAGAGGATGTCAAATTGTTTTTTGCGGTTGTAACTCCTGTTTATTTACAAAATTAACAAGTGCCTTGAAAATAAAAGGATGAAGCTTCCCATCTTTTACATCTTTGTAAATTATGGTAAGTGCACGGGTTGTATCCATAGCTTCTTTATAGGGTCTTTTTTCCGTAAGAGCCGAGAATTTGTCTGCCATTGTGACTATTTGTAAATTCAAATCTGCATTAAAATTTTTATCTGCGAATGGATAGCCTGTTTTCTTAGCGTTTTGATGATGGTTTTTAATAAGATGTAAAGTCGTTTTATCAATATTACTGTCTTTTAAGAGTTCATAGCCGAGAATCGAGTGTCTGTGCATGATTTCGGTTTCTGCGGCGTCTAATTTACCGTTTTTATTTAAGATTTCAGGGGGTATGAGGGCTTTTCCGACATCGTGGAGATATGCGGCATCAGAAACCGCCTTGATATTTACTTTATTCTGTAGGGAGAACGGCAAATTTTCCGTAATTCCTATTGCAATTCTTTTTGTATCTGACGCATGGTTTTGGAGTAAGGTATTTAGCTGTTCCATGTGTAATTTTACAGGAATATCTACTTCTTCAAGGATTTTTGCAATTTTAGGGTTTGATTGAATAGCTTTTCGTAAATAAAATTCTGATGTATAGCGGTTTACGGAATCGCTTTCAAACCTGTCCGATGTAAGAGTTCCGTTGAAACTTACTGCGGGTTTAGGATAATTTATTATTCTGTTTGCACTGATTCCGCCGGTATTAAACGGCTTTAAAATTTCTATTCCCACTACTTTTCCACACTAAAATTTATAGACACACTACCTATATATTTTTATAAAGTTTTTTTGTATATTGAAATTTACAATTTGTTTACAAATGTTAAGAAAAATTTGAATATAAAAATTTTATTCAGATTTACTTTTCGGGAAGGTTTTGGTGTTAAAATTAAGATTATGAAAGAAATTAAAAAAGTATTAGTATGCGGACTTGGTGCCATTGGAACTATTTATGCAGATAAGATTCAGCGTTATGATGCTGAAAATTTCAGAGTTCTTGTAGATGAGGCAAGAAAAGATAAGTATTTAAAAAATCCTGTTACGTTTAATGATGTACAATTAAATTTTAATTATCTTTTGCCGGAAGATAATAATTTTAAAGCTGATTTAATAATTATTGCAACAAAGTTTACGGGGCTTGACGAAGCTATAAAGAATATAAAAAACTTCGTACAACAAGATACGGTTATTTTATCTCTTTTAAACGGTGTAACAAGTGAGGATATTATTGCGGCTGTGTATGGAAAGGATAAACTGTTGTACTCATATTTTATAGGTCATAGCTCTGTCAGAAGCGGCAATTCTATTACACATGACGATGTAAATAATATCGTATTCGGTGCTGAAAATAATTTAAGCGAAAATGTCATCCGTGTAAAAAAATATTTTGACAAAATCGGCATAAATTATACTATTCCGGAAGATATTAAACGTTCAATGTGGCTTAAATTTATGCTTAACGTTTGTGCAAACCAGCCGACTGCAATTTTAAAGATGACATTCGGGGAAATGTTGAGAAATAAGAATTTTATGGATTTTTCCGTAAAAATAATGGAAGAAGTCCGCGACATTGCAAAAGCCGAGGGAATACATAATACTGATACAATGATTGAAGAAACTCTTGAACATCTGCACACAATGATTCCATGGGGAAAAACGTCTATGCTCCAAGATGTAGAGGCCGGTAGACGAACAGAAGTTGATATGTTTGCAGGAACTGTAATTGATTTCGGTAAAAAGCACGGTATACCTACTCCTTACAATACTATTTTAAAGAGTATGATAAAAATTATTGAGGAAGACAATGCGTTTAAAAATCTTGATACACCAATAAAGGTTTAGTATTCAACATTTTGAATTTGGTTAATTGACTGATTTCGCATATTTTGGATTTCGTTAAGTTTTTGATTAACTTCATCTTCAACGCTTTCATGCTTAATAGGCGAAGTTTCCAGATTTGTTGTGCCGGTGTTTTTAATAGACGGCATCATCAAAATAAATAGCAGTGCGATGATGAGCATTGTTAATAATAAGCCTATTGCACCGCTAGCAGAAAGTTTTTTCATATAAATCCTCATTTTAATTTGTTTTTCTTTACAAAGAAAGTAACAGCTTCTTGAATTGTTTTAGGAGTGTTAAGTGTATCTTCAGGTAATGCGCCGTTTTTAAGACTGCTTTTTACAAAAAATTTGTTATAAATAGAAAGACCTGCCCAGATTATTACGGAGGATAATACAACTCCCAGCATGGTAACAATAAATTTTGTTGCGGTAAGTGTTATTCCTGCCGCTTGTTTTAACGGTATCGCTTCAGCCGCAGCAGGTACATGCTGCGCTATTTCTTCTGCACATATACCTGCCTGGGTTGATAGTAGTATTATTAAACCGAGTAAAATAATTAAACTAAGATTCTTCAGTTTCAACTTTTTCCTCGCTTTTAGTTTTCTTTGTTCTTGTACGCTTAGAAGTTCCTCTGTTAGGTCTTCTTGTACGTTTAGGTTTTTCCTCTTTTACTTCTTCCTCAGAAGGCTGTTCTGCCGATTGGGTTTCCGCAGATTCCTCTGTCGCAGCCGGCTGCTCTGCAACAGGTTCTGCTTCTGCCTGTACTTCCAGAGGTTTTTCGGTCTTTGTAGATTTTGCTTCAAGTACTTCTTCTGCAATTTCCGGTTTTATTTCTTCGTTAACTTTTAAAACGGTTTCTGCGGTATGAACTTCATCTGTTACAGCAAGAGGTGTTTCAACCTGTTCCGTTTTCTTTTTGTCAAAACGTGTTTTTCTGCCTTTACGTTTTTTATCTGTATTTTCAACCTCTTGAACGGCAATGACTGAAGGGTTTTCAACCTGAATTTCAGGAGTCGGAATTTGTTCCTGAATTTCGGCAGGAGTTTCTTCAACCTGAGGTTTATTGTTTTGTTTATTATTATTGTTTTTCTTGAAGTTATTTACCGGTAATTTTAATTTTGCTGCTTTCGCTCTATATTCACCTTCTGCTGTCGGAGTTGCAAAATTGAAGTCAATTACCGAACAGCCGCTGCCCTGACAGTGAGGACATTTTTTAGTAAATATTTCAGATAAAGACTGTCCCTGACGGTGGCGGGTAAGTTCTACCAGACCTAAATCCGAAAGCTGGCCGACCTGTGGTTTGGCCTTATCCGGTTCAAGTGCAATTTCAAGTTCTTCAAGCATTGCAAGTTTATCTGCACGGGACATCATATCAATAAAGTCAACGATAATCATTCCGCCTATATTTCTAAGGCGGAGCTGGCGTGCAATTTCATGCACAGCTTCGATATTTGTTTTCAAAATCGTTTCATCTTGAGTGGATGAACTTGTGAATTTACCGCTGTTAACGTCAATGACGGTCAGTGCTTCTGTCTGCTGTATAAACAGATAGCCGCCCGACGGCATATTCACCTTAACATTTAATGCTGCTTTAATTTCTTTATGAATATCATACGCGATTAATAGCGGTTCTGTGCCTTTATAAAGGGTTACTTCGATATTTTTATTCATATGCCAGTTCTGAAGAATGTTTTGAACTCTGCTTAATGCAAAAGCCGTATCAACAACGATTTCTTTAACATCTTCTGTGCAGGCTTCACGTATAACTCTATATAGCAAGTCCTGATCTCTGTAAATCAAATTAGGAGGGTTGAGCGTTTCTGCGGAAGTGATAATATTGTTCCATTTTTCGAGAAGTATTTCCAAATCTTCCTGAATATCTGCTTCCGATTGTCCTTCAGCTTCTGTTCTTATGATTACACCGACGCCTACCGGTTTAATTAAATTCATAATAGCTTTTAGTCTTGCGCGTTCTCTGGAATTTTCGATTTTTTTACTTACGCTTACGCCCGGTTCGTAAGGCATAAGAACAAGAAACCTGCCCGGAAGGCTTATTTCCGTTGTAACCCTAGGCCCTTTGTGGCCTGTAGGTTCTTTTACAACCTGAACAATCAATTTTTGTTTTGGTTTAAGTTTTTCTTTTAAGGTTCCTTTACCCATAACGTCCTGAGCGTGCAAAAAGCCCATTTTATCAGTGCCGACGTTAACAAATGCCGCGTCTATACTAGGTAGAATATTATCTACCGTGGCAAGGTAAACGTCACCTAATAAAACATCACCTCTGTGAATAAAAAAGTCAGTTACTTTTCCGTTTTCCAAAACTGCTGCGATATTGTCTCTTTCTGCAATAACAATTTTTTTACCCTGTTGCTGTTCTTTAAAATTTCTGTTGTTGTTTGCCATTTTCAAATCCTTATAATTCTCTTAAATCTCTGTCAAAAAAACGTGTACGTTTAATATTAAACGTTACATCCGGCGCGATTACATTCATTAATGCATCTGCTCTCAATGCCGGAATGGTATTTTCACCGGTTCCCTGACCTGTTTTTAGTACTATAAACAGACTGTTACCTTCATATCTGTGTGACATAATTGCAGGTTTGATGTCTGTTTTTTTGATTAAACCTTTTTTGTTTTTCTTCTCGATAAAAATTTCTTCGGAAGATAAAACTCTGTCTGTATTATACTTTAATTTGTCAAAATCGTAAAGATTTTTATCAGAGGAATTAATTTCATATTCTGCCCATTGTGCAGTTATATCAATAGCCGGAGCTGATTTATCAATTTTAACAATACTTAGTATTTGCGACTGCGGCGGAAGAACTTTTTCCAACTTTAGTTTAAGTTCATTAGGCGTAATATCATCGAACAGTTCTATATCAACCAGTTCGGTTATACTTTCTGCAAAAAGAGGGAGGGCTATTCCCATTGAAATTTTCATTGTAGGGTTGAAGCCCTGGGAGAACACAACATTCAAATCTGTTCTTGCAATTGCTTTAAAAAAAGTATTTTGCCAGTCGAGATGTGAAAAATATTTCAAAATTCCGGTTTTTGTAAGTTTAATTCTGTATTTGAATATAGGTTTGTCATAATGTTTGCATGTTTTAGGGTCTTCTTTTTCTATTTTTAAAGCAGCCTGAGCCTGAGGGCTGGCTTTGAACGATTTATCCATAACCTTATGTATTTTCAGGTTTTTGCAAACACCGCAATTTACACATTTTTTCTGGCAGGTAGGAACTATATGTTTAGAGTCTGGCGTGACGTTAAATGCTTCTTTGTATTCATTTTTAAACCATTCTTTGTTGACACCGATGTCTATAAAGTCCCACGGCAGCGGCTTTTCTAAATCGTATTCTTTTTGAGCCAGTTCTGCGAGGTTAATTCCAAGTTCGCCGGCGGTTTCATACCAGATATCTTTGTCAAAATATTCTCCCCATGCATCAAGGTAGCAGCCTTTTTTATATAGTGCCTCTATGTATTTGCAAAGGCTGTCATCTCCGCGTGTTAGGGCTGCTTCAATTTGTGAAACGTATTTTTCATGGTAATTGATTTTTACGCCTTTTATTGTTTTAATTTGTTCTTTTAAATATTTTATGTGTTCCGTAACTTTATCCAAGTTCATTTGCCCGCACCACTGGAACGGTGTAAACGGTTTCGGTACAAATATTGAAAGCGTACAGGTCAAATCCATGCCGTGTGTTAACCCTTTTTCTTTTTTTATTAAACGGCAGCGATGTCTGATCTTTCTGAAAAGTTCTGCCATTTCATCCATATCTTCCAATGTTTCTGTAGGAAGTCCGCAGATGAAGTAGAATTTAATCCTTGACCAGCCGTTTTCGTATAATGTTGTAACGGCATTTAAAATCATATCTTCCGTTATATTTTTCTTAATCACATCTCTAAGACGCTGGCTTCCTGCTTCAGGCGCAAGTGTCATTGTTGATTTTCTTACGCTTTGTACAAGATTTGCAAGTTCAAGGTTAAAGCCATCTATGCGCTGGCTTGGCAAAGAAACCGATATTTTTTTCTTATTAAAATCAACTGCAAGTTCTTTTATAACTTCATTTATGTTCGCGTAATCATTGGAAGAAAGCGACAGAAGCGAATATTCATCATAACCGGTATTTTTAACAAGTTCTTTTGCAATTTTAATAATATCCTCCGCAGAACGCTCTCTGATAGGAAGGGTTACGTGTCCCGGCTGGCAGAATCTGCACATTCTTCCGCAGCCGCGGCGAATTTCCACAACTGCTCTATCCTGAACCGAAGATGAAAAAGGTATCGGATATGATTTTAACGCTGTTTCGTAAGTTAATTGCGCAATCCGTTTTGTTACAGTGCCGTCCGTAAATTTTGACCAGCGTCCGGAGTTGCCGCCTTCGCAAAGAGCTTTAATCCTTTCAGTACGTGGCAGGCCTTTGGTCTTGTCAAGGATTTCGCAAACTTCAATTATACTGTCTTCTCCGTCCCCTATCATAAAAACATCGATAAAATCCGCAAGCGGCAGAGGATTAAACGCACATGGCCCGCCTGCTATTATTATCGGATCGTTATCCGTGCGTTCATCATTTCTGTATGGTATTGCAGACATATCAAGCATTTTTAATACTGTCGGGTATGCCATTTCGTATTGAAGTGAAAAACCTACTGCATCAAAATCTTTAATTTTTCTTTTACTTTCAAGCCCGTATAGTTCTTTTGGTTGAAAATCAGGTTCAGGGGCGTACACCCTGTCTGCCATGTAATCTTTTTGGTTGTTTACAAGTCCATACAGAACGCGCACTCCGAGGTTGCTTATTCCGATTTCGTATTTATCAGGGAATGCAAAGGCAAACCGAACCTTAGCACTGTCAAAATCTTTATTAAAAGACAAGAATTCCCCGCCTACATACTGATAAGGCTTATTACATTTAAATAAGGCTTCGTGGTAATCTCTAAAAAAACAATCCATTTTAACTTCCTGCTATGCTAATTCATCCGGAAAATATTTTTCAATTTCTATAATTTTCCCGTCTAGAGTATTTTCTTCAAAAGATTTTATAAATTTAAACAAATCGTTATTAGGAACATCATAGTTATAGAGAACGGTATCTCCTTTATATTCCCTCATAACTCTTACAATATAATGACAGCCCTGAGCATATTTTAAAAGATGTTCTGCATTAAATTTGTTGCCGTTTGTATCTTTATCAATACGGACATAATTGAATCCTGCATAGAATTTAACCTTTTCATTGCTTGCAGGCGGCAAGTCTTTATTATGTCTTGAAAATATATTCGTTACTTTACGATTAATTTCATCTGTCATATGTTTATTAAACAATAAAATTTTATTGCGGGCTAAATATTAAGAAATCTAACACATTATATAGACATTTGGCTATATTTTTAATCAATATAGTGTATTTTTATATTTTTCTATTATATGATATTTAAAAAAGGAATTATTATTTATGAGATTTGAGTGTGTTCAGTATCTTTTAGATGTTTATAGAGGCAAGCGCGAATTGATTGATCCGCATAAAGTTGTAAATAGCTTGACTGCCGGTAATAAATTTGTTTATACTCAAGAAGATGCTAATGAGATAGTAGCCAATCATATATTATCGGATAAACCTGAAATGATTTGCAGATTTGGTACTCTTGAGCTTGATACAATGCGTATGATGTTGAACGCGAAGGGCTGTAATCCTAAATATAATAAATGGCACAAAGATTTGTTTTCAAATACGGCAGGATTTTTTCCGATAGATGATTATAATATGACAAGGTTTGCTTGTGAACAATTTGAAATTTTAAAGGATGTTGATGTGTTAGCGAGCCGCCCTGAGAGATACGAACGTAAAGTTGTCGGCCTGTATTTGCAGCACGCTGATATTGTGGATATTAATGCTTTTTCATACCCGTTTTGTTATAAAAATCCGTGGTCAAAGGCTTTAGAAGGTAAAAAGGTTCTAGTGATTAATCCGTTTGATGAAACTATCAAAAAGCAGTACGAAAAACGTGATAAACTATTTAAAAATCCGGATGTTTTGCCTGAATTTGAATTAATAACATGTATACCTGTTCAGGGAATAGGACATGCAAAGAAATATTTAGAATACAAAACCTGGTTTGAGGCACTTGCTGCAATGAAAGCCGATATAAAGAAAATTAATTTTGATATAGCGATAATAGGTGCCGGTGCGTATGGAATGTTTCTTGCTCAATATGTCAAAAGCCTTGGTAAAAAAGCCATTCATATGGGGGGGGCAACTCAGCTCCTTTTTGGAATAAAGGGTTCCAGATGGGATAGCTGGTTAGGTAAAAACTATTACAATGAATACTGGACAAGGCCATCGAAAGAAGAAACTCCGGAAGGAGTCGAGCTTTTTGAACACGGGACAATGGCTTACTGGTAAAACTTTTTATATTTTTGTTGTTCGCGCTGGGATAGTGTGCTTGAGGAGTCTTTATATAATGATTACTGGATTCGCCCTGATGAAAACGAACGCCCGAAAGGTGCAGAGAAGGTCGAAGGCGGCTGTTACTGGTAAGCATTTATTTTTCTGTATTTTTTTCTATGTATTCAATAATATCCAGTGCAAGTTCGTGGCGTAATTCATCAGGTGCATGTTTTAAATATTCCATTGCATGTGAAACTTTTATGTTTTTATCGTACCATCTGCGGAGAATATAGTTATATTGTTCATCAAGAGACATATTAAAGTCTATATCCTTTAACTTATCAATGACATATTCAGCACAGATCGTTTGCAGATTTTCATCTGATTTTTCAAGCATTGCAATTGCTCGGCTGACAACAGGATCTATATCATACCAGCGCTTTTGTTCCATTGAAATTTCTCCTTTTTCTTTCAGAAATTTTGCTCGAGTATTATTATATCATATAAATTTGTAAAAATGTAGCAATGTTTTTTATATGATGTATAATACTGTTATGAGAAAGGGAATAGCTTTATTTATATTAACCGCTTTTTTATTAATGAACGCCCCTGTAATGGCAGATCCGGTATTTGAGGGTCATGCAGAAAAAACTGACCGGCTCCAGAAACTTCAGGATGAATTATTCACAGGTCAGGTTGAGACTCTTGAGCGTTCTGATGTTATACATATGACGGTATCTCAGGTTTTAGATTCAAATATAAATATGGAAGGCGATGAATTTTTTGCAGAGGTTGTTAATGATGTAGAAGGCGATTCAGGGGTTATTATCCCTAAAGGTACTATAGCTCACGGCAGAATAGCTCAAACTGAGGAAGCAAAGCGATTGGGGCGTCCTGCTCAGATTTCTCTCGACTTCGATTATCTTATTACGCCTGACGGAAGGGAAATACCTATAGAGGGCAGAATGTCTACAAAACTTCACCCGATTGTTCAAACTTCTAAAATTGTTGTTCAGGATTTAGGGTATACAGTTGCCGGCGGTGCTGTAGGAGGTTTTCTTGCATTAAACTGGTTAGGTCTGGAGGCTGCTATCGCATCGCAGGGATATACGCTTGCCGGCGGAGCTGCTCTTGGCGGTGCAATCGGGCTTGGTGCTGCACTTATGCGCAAAGGCAACGATGTATTAATTGCACCGGGAGATGAAATTAAAGTTAAAGTTAATACTTCAGTAAGTCTTCCTGTATATAGAGAAACAGCCCTTATGCAGCATGAACTTTTTTATCCGGGTCTTGATATTATGATAAGTGATATCAAGCATGAAGAAGACCCGTTTGGCGAGGCTAACACCATAACTTTAACAATTATGATTACAAATATGTCAGATAAAACTTTTTCCGGACTTGATCTGGCACTTGTAAACGATTACAACGCAGTATTCCGGCCTTCAATTTTCGGAGATACAAAATTGATGTTCAGACAGATTAAACCGGGTGATAAAGTAGCAGGGCATATTTCGTTTGCTGTTGATAATATTAACCGTAAATTCTGGCTTACATTTTACGACAGAAGAACGAAAAAACCTTTATCCAAAATATCCATTGATAATGCATATAGAAAAGTTTCAGTAAAAACAAAAAAGAAAAATAATAAGCTTCGAACCAGAAAAAGTAATTTTAAAAAAGTTCCTGATGTTTTGGAAATGGAATTGTAAAAATTTAAATATTAGCAGCTTGCAATTCGTAAAGTTTATGTTACAATGTTAGTAATTAGTTAGAAAAAGAAAGTAGAGGAATTATATGGTGTGCGGTAAGTTAGAAATTGACATTTTAAACTCAATTTGGCGAATGACAGATGAATATGAAGACAGAGATATTTCTATTCAGGATGTTGTTGATGACTTATCCGAAAACGGTATTGAAAGAGCATACACAACAATTAAAACCGTTATGGACAGATTAACCGTTAAAAGTATTCTTGTGCGTTATAAGGTTGGTAAAAAATTCTTCTATAAAGCTACAATGAATAAACGTGAAATGGCAATGGATTCTGTAAAAGAGCTGGCAGTGCAATTCTTTAATTCTGATTATGTAAGTATGATTAGATTTATTGAAAATGAATTTGACTTAGTAAAGTAACATGGAACAGCAATTTAATAACAGAGAGTATGTTGCACTTTTAATCAGAAAGGTATTGATAGGCGCGTTGACTGTTGCCGAGGCTGTAAAGAATTTTCCGTTTGATACAGGCGATAAAAGTATCGAGGCTGCTTATCATGCACTTGTACATTATGAAGCTGATGAGGATTTGCGCCGTAGAGACTTTATGTACAGAGAAGAACAGGATGAATATATGGAAATGATTTCGCAATCACTTGAGCGTGGCGAAAATCTTCCGGATAATATTATAAGAAATTACCAAAAATATTATCCGGAATCAAATATTCCCCACAGTCATAATAAGGCCGGTGCTATTAGAAGCTTTTTAAGGTTTTTGAATATTAAATAAATTTATGCTATTTTAAATATATGATTGACTTGTTGATTTTATATATGGTGTCAAAACGGGAATTCACAATGTACGCTATTCAAAAAGGTATTGAGAGTGAATTTGGAGTTTATACCAGACCCAGCTTCGGGGCATTGAAGCCTGCTTTGCGAAGACTTGAATTTAATGACTTTATTGCTACAAGAAAAATGATGTCTGATGGCGGTAAATTGTCTGTTTACTATTCAACAACCAAAAAAGGATTGCAGGAATTAAAAAGAAGAACTCTTGAAAAACTCAGTGATAACCCGTTGCAATTCAATACCAATGCAAAAATTAAGCTTGCTTGTGCCGAATTTTTGGATTACGAAGAACGTAAACAGCTTTTCTTTGAGCTGAAATCACTTGCGATGAATTTTAAAGTGTGTGCACAAAAGATTTTGGAAGATGAATATACAGATAAGAATTTTTATCAAAAAATATTGTTAGATAATACTATTTGTGAGTATTCTAATTTGATTACTATTATAGAAGGGTTTGAAAAAGATAATGAGCGCTATCGTAAATAAAGTTTTGGAAGGCTCTATAGCTGAAGAACTTGAAATAGAAGCAGGTGATGAGATTGTTTCTATTGATGAGACAGCAATGTCCGATATGATTGATTATAATTATCTTTGTAAAACTGATTTGCTTACTATTGAAATTAAGAAAAAAAACGGCGAAATTGAAGTTGTTGAGCTTGAAAAAGATTATGATGAGGACTTGGGCATTGTATTTGAGAGTGCAGTTTTTGACAGAGTAAAGCCCTGTCTGAATAAATGTATTTTTTGCTTTGTCGACCAGCAGCCGAAAGGTTTGAGAGAAACCCTCTATGTGAAAGACGATGATTACAGACTTTCCTATCTTCAGGGCACTTATATTACCCTTACAAATCTGACAGAAAAGGATAAAGATAGAATAAAAAGAATGCATCTGGGCCCGTTTTACGTTTCAGTGCACACAACAAATCCTGAGCTGAGGGTTAAAATGCTCAGAAATCCGAACGCCGGCAATGCATTGGAAAATTTAAAATGGTTCAGGAAAAATAAAATACCTTTTCACGCACAGATAGTTCTTTGTCCGGGCTACAATGACGGGGCGGAACTTGAAAGAACCCTTTCTGATTTGGCAGAACTTAAAAATACTGTACTTTCAGTTGCTATCGTGCCTGTCGGCGTGACGCAATTTCGTGTGGAGGAACTTAAACAGGTTGATAAAGCCTGTGCAATAGAAACACTTGAGATTGCTTCTAAATATAAAAAGGTTTGTTGTTCTGATGAGTTTTTTCTGCTGGCGGACAGAGAAATTCCGCCTGCAAAATACTACGGGAATTTTTCACAGCTTGAAGATGGTGTTGGGTCAATAAGAATGCTTCTGGAGGATTTTAAGAAATTGAAACTTCCTGAATCCCTTAAATCGCCTTTAAAAATCATCTTTGCCACATCTTTCGCGGCCCAAAAAGCACTCGATGAGATTTGTCTGAAACTTGATAAAATTAAAAATCTTGAAACAGAAGTTGTTCCTGTTAGGTCTAACTATTGGGGACGAGATATTACAGTTGCAGGCTTGATTACTACAGATGATTTGATAGAAGCTTTGAAAGGCAAATCCGGCGATTTTGTTGTAATTCCTTCAGTAATGATGAGACCATATAGCGAGGATTTTCTTGACGGGAAGACTCTTTCTTATGTCAGAGAAAAGACCGGCAAGGAGTTTTTTGTGATTCAAAATATTTACTCAATGAAGGAGCTTACTGAATATTTAAAAAGCCTCTCATTATGAGAGGCTTTTATGCTTTCTAATTTAGAATCTTTCGAGATATCTGTCGATTTCCCACTGTGAAACATAAGTTCTAAAAGAATCCCATTCTTTTCTCTTAGCGGACATAAACTCATGAAATACATGTTCTCCGAGAGCAGCAGGCCCGACAAGAGATTTATCAAGTTGTTCCAGAGCTTCTGCAAGACTGCCGGGGAGTGCATCAATTCGTTGTTTCTTACGTTCTTTTGTTGTTAATTTATAAATATTACTTTCAACAGGAGCCGGAGGATCAATTTTATTTCTAACGCCGTCCAAACAAGCTTCGAGTATAGCTGCAAAAGCGAGATAAGGATTACACGAAGGATCCGGAGAGCGGAGTTCTACTCTTGTTGCGTTTCCGCGTTTTGCAGGCACCCTTAAAAGCGCACTTCTGTTAGCTAAAGACCATGCAAGGTATACGGGAGCCTCATATCCCGGAACAAGACGCTTGTAGCTGTTTACCGTCGGATTTAATATTGCAGTAATACTTTTTACGTGTTTCAACATTCCTCCGATAGAATATTTTGCAATATCTGAAAGCTGGGAGTCTGTATTTTCATCATAGAAAGCATTTTTACCATCCTTGAATAATGAAATATTGCAATGCATACCCGAACCGTTAACTCCATAAATCGGTTTAGGCATAAATGTTGCATGAAGGTTATGTTTTGCAGCTATAGCTTTTACTGCAATTTTGAATGTTACAACATTATCTGCCGCAGTAAGAATATCTGTATATTTGAAGTCGACTTCATGCTGTCCGGCTGAGTTTTCGTGATGGGATGCTTCAATATCAAAC
>DVIU01000134.1 GCA_018711035.1 Candidatus Scatousia excrementigallinarum | reverse complement strand
ATTGACAATCCTAAAAAAGCAAAAGAAATCGAAAAAGAAATTAAAGAAACACGTGCAAAATTTCTTGATTACTTCGGTACTGATGAAATTATTACAACAAATAAGTTTGCAGATGACGTAATCGGTCTATTTAATGATTTTGCAGAAGGCGGAGAAAAAACAGATTATACAGATAAAATCCAGATGCCTGAAACTTATCAGTTTTTTAATGTTCAAGAATTTAACAATTCCTACGATAATTTTCTGGAAAATTCTCTGGGAGGTTTCTCATCTCATAAAGAGACCTATGATGTAGGTATTGTATATGATGAAGAACTGGGAATGTATGCTGTTCCTTTCTGGGGTACTTTTAACAAAATTTTTGAATCTGATAAACCTTCGGATATTGAAAATTATGATAAATGTATTCAATATTTCCTTTATAATGATAAATTTTCTGCAAATCTTATAAAAAAAGTTGCTGAAAAACACGAAAACTTTATGCCAATAGTTAACGAACTTTTAAAAACAAACTACTCGCTTGAGGAACTATTACAAAAATATAAATCTCATTATTTGGAACAAAAAATTTATTCATCAACCACAGTTTTATATAAATCAAAAGCTTTTTCAAACACCTTAGGCATAATAGAAGAACAGGAAGAAAAACCTCAACTGCCGAAAGATGTTGATATATCAAAAATAGGCCGTAACGACCCTTGTCCTTGCGGAAGCGGGAAAAAGTTCAAAAAATGCTGCGGTGCAAATCTATAAAAAAAAGCGGTAAAAATTACCGCTTTTTTTTAACACTTAGTTTTTCTATTATACTCAACTTTTTCAGGACATTTACGGTATGCCTGATTTCCATATAATAAGACCCACTTAGCGCAGCTAAATCCTGTACTTTTACATTCATCAAGTGTATCTGTATCATTCACCGGTAATAATTTTCCATTGGAATCAAGCTGGAAAAAAAATACATCATATCCAAGAGAATTTGGTTTTTTCTTTGGCGTATTTACATCTATTACAACATAGCTTCTGCCTGAATAAAAAAAATAAGAAACTCCATCAGCAGTTATATAACCTCTATATGTGTTATCTACAAGACCGGTAACCCGCGTTTTTCTATCAATCTTATATATACTTTCACTCGAATTTAAACAGTTAGTATTAGAATTTTCAGGAGAAGCGCAGTCAATTATAACATTAAAATACGGCTTAAAATAATTTGCAAATTTTTCATGCTCTGATTGAACATAAACTCCGCCATAAGACATATTTTTAAAATCAATTGCGTTAATTTCCATTGCCCTGATTTTAGCTTGTTCAAAAACAGAAACCGCCTTTTTTAATCTTGTAACATATTCCTGCTCCTGATAATTAGCTATTACAGCGGGAAGGATCATTGCAGCCACGATTGCGATTATACCAAGTGTTATTAAGACATCAGCTAATGTAAAACCAAAATGTTTATTGGTTCTAACGATAGTAATCAGGCTTAAATTACGGAGCCCCCCCCCCCGAAATCCGCGCTATACAAGGGTTACACATAAATACCTCCTTTTATACTGCAAATCTAAAGTGAACTAAGTCGCCGTCTTGTACAACGTAATCCTTTCCTTCCAGACGGGTAACCCCTTTTTCTTTACAAGCGGCGTATGAACCGTATTTAACAAAGTCTTCATAAGGAGTAATCTCAGCTCTGATGAATCCTTTTTCAAAATCAGTATGAATTACCCCTGCGGCCTGAGGAGCTTTAGCACCGGCAGGAATTGTCCAGGCGTGAACCTCTTTTTCGCCGGCTGTTATGAATGTTCGCAAATTAAGAAGGTGATATACGTGTTTAATCATTCTGTTTATACCGCTATCATCAATTCCGAGTTCTTTCAAATATGCAAGAGATTCTTCACCGAGTTCTGAAAGTTCTTCTTCTATTTTTGCCGAAATAATAACCATTTCGGCACTGTGTTCATCTGCATATTTTTGTACTTGAGCAGTGTATGCATTACCGTCTTTCAAGTCGCTTTCGGAAACATTCGCTGCATAAATTACGGGCTTTGTAGACATAAGATTTAACTGCTTAACGAACGGAATTTCTTCATCTTCAAAATGTTCTTTAATATTAATAAATGTACCTTGATATAAAAGTTCTAATAATTTTTTCAGAACTCTATCTTCAATCACGGCATCTTTTTCACCGCCTTTAGCCTGTTTTGCAATACGCCCCTGTCTTTTTTCCACAGACGCAATATCAGCAAGCGCAAGTTCCGTATTAATAATTTCAATATCATCAAGAGGATTTACACGGCCTGAAACGTGAATTGTATTCGGGTCATCGAAACATCTTACAACCTGAATAATCGCGTCAACTTCACGAATATTATGTAAAAACTGGTTGCCGAGACCTTCACCTTTGCTGGCACCTTTTACCAGACCTGCAATATCGACAAATTCAATTGCGGTCGGGATAATTTCTTTTGTATTGCAAAGCTTTGCAAGAACTTCCAATCTCTCATCCGGAACCGTTACGACTCCAACATTCGGTTCTATTGTACAAAACGGGTAATTTGCGCTCTGTGCATTTTTAGCACTGGTCAAAGCATTAAACAAAGTTGATTTTCCTACATTCGGCAGTCCGACAATTCCTGTTCTTAACATAATGCTATCCTTTTAATTTAATAATACTTGACCAGATTATAGCACGAACAAACTTTTGCGTAAACTACTTACATTTTGTTTTGCCGGAATAACTCAAATCTTTACACCTTAAATAATCTTTATTACCATTTTCCAAAAGCCAATTTGTACAATAATAACCATAATTATTCAAACAACCTGCTTTGAAATTAGCAGTTTTGTCCGCTTCTGAGGCATACCATCCGCCCGGAAGGATAGCCTTTTGGTCTTTATAATAATAAAAATAAAAGAAATCATTTCCCAGCTGGTTTGGTTTTCTCCAACCATTCAAATCAACATAAATTTGAAAAGCAGTATCGGAAAATCCCTGGCTATTAAACATTACTATTGCACCGTCAGGTAGCAGGAAACTTGAACGTGCAGAAGATGTGGACCAACGAACATAATCAGTTCCGATTGTGGTTTTATATATAACATCTGGTAAGCAAGCGGATAAATCTTCATCACATGTTTTAATAACTTTAAAATATTTCTTGTATCTTTCCATTATCATTTTGGAGTCTTCAGGGGAATCACCAACTAAATTCCACTCCGCAATAGAACCATATTCCTGTTCTATGCTCATTGTTGCCTGCAAAAGCTGCGAATAAATCTTTTTAAGATGAGTATAGTCTGATTTGTCCTGATGTTTTTGAATTAATGTTGGCAGAGTCATCGCGGCTACAATTCCGATTATCCCAAGAGTAATTAAAACTTCTGCAAGTGTAAAGCCCGTTTTCATATAACCTCCATGATATTTTTATAACATTTTATCGATTTTATCTATATTATATCAATTTAACCGATATTAGTCAACATTTATATCGGCAGAATTGTCTTATAGTTTTAATTCATCCCGCATAATATATGTTTGGAGGTCTTATGAATTTAAAAAATAAACTTGGAAAGAGAATAAAAGAACTAAGAAAAAATAAACGTTTATCGCAGGAAAAATTATCAGAAATGATTGATATTGCCCAAAATACTCTGAGTGGAATTGAAAACGGAGATAACTTTTGTACGGCTGAAACGCTTGAGAAAATTATTATTGCACTGGAAATTGAGCCTTTAGAACTGTTTGATTTCGGGCATCAGAAAGATAATGAGACTCTCCTGATTGAAATAAATAATATGTTAAAAAATACCCCGGAAAAAATTCCCGAGGTATACAAAATTATCAAAGCTATTATTAATTAGCTTAAACAAGTCCTTCATCCGGCCCGACAACCTGTATGCCAAATTTAGTTCTAAAGAGATGTTTTACGGTGTCACCCTGAATTTCAAACATCATTTTGTTAAACAAATCATAAGCTTCACGTTTGTATTCAATCAAAGGATCTTTTTGCCCGTATGCTCTCAGACCGATACCCTCTCTAAGCATATCAATATTATGAAGGTGATCAATCCATTTATTATCTACTACACGTAAAAGAATATCTTTTTCAAGATTTCTGATAACGTTATTATCACTGAAGGCTTCCTGCGGGACGAAATTTGAATCATATTTTTCAACAACTTCGTTATAAAATCGTATGACTTCTTCTTCGTGGTTTCTGTATGCTTCAATGGCAAGAGTTTTTATCTTGTCATAAATCGCATC
>DVIU01000133.1 GCA_018711035.1 Candidatus Scatousia excrementigallinarum | reverse complement strand
TCATCCTCAATTTTACGGGCCTTATCGATGTTAAGTTGTTTTTTGAACGATTCTTCCGCTTCCGTTTTCTCCGCAGTAATAGCAGATTTATGCTGCCGCTGCAAATTACTTTGTTGGTCCCTGCGAATGTTGTCAATTTCTGCCTGCTTGGAGATGGCAAGACTCTTCTTTTTCTCCTCCAAACGCTTTTGGTTGCGCGCAATATAGTAAGAGGAGACAGGCGTTTGCTTCTGCGCGGCAGAGAGCAGTTCCTCTAAGCGCATTGCGATGGAATCAATCTTTTCTCGTAGCGCTGCGGCTTCCCCGGATTGTTCATCTTCTAAATTATTAAGTTTTTTCTCCAACTCAGCGCGCTCTGCATCGACCGCCTTCCTGACAGGGGCAAGGATTTCCCGTTCATATCTATCGCGAACTTCTCTGTCATTATTTTCTGCAATATCTCTTTCGAGCGAGGCAGCGAGGTCGCGTTCATATTCTACGAAAAGTTTTTGATAATTTGCATCCAACTCCGGCGCGATGCTTGTCATATAGCGATCGAGTTCTGCCGCAATAATTGAAGCGTACTTATTGTCGATTTGAGCACATTTCTCTTCTATTGCTTTTTCACATTCTCTCTCCAAAGCCGAACAGTCGGGCTCTTCATCTATATGTGTAAACAAATAACGTTCGCCCAACAGGTACTGCTCAAAGCGATAGCCCTTCGGGACATTTCCATTTTCATCGTAGTTCGGCTGCGATGACGATAGCCCCATTGCCTCGTTGGTATATCTGCGCAGATGAACTTCAAACTTCGGCTTGCCCTTTCCACTTTTTCCAACGGTATCGGATAACACGGTTTTGCGGTTCTTTCGGATTTCTACTCTTATCAAGGGAAAGCTCTCCGCTCCGCTCTCTTCCCTGCTCAGAATAACCTGCTCGCCCTTGCCGAACTCGGCAATATCGTCAAGCAAGAAGGCGGAAAGCCTGTCGCTGTTTCTGCGAAAGACTTCTTTTGTGAGGATGTACGAATCGCATGCGGCGACGCTGTTTATTCCCTCGCACCGCTCCGATTGCTTTTTAAGATAATATTTACGAAAAGAAATATACTTCCGCCATTCTTCCAACGTCCATATTGCCTGTTCTGGATGCGGTACAGGATAGCACCCCGTGCATAGCATATTGATAAAATCATTGGTAAGTACAGCTTCGTGCAACTCTACATGGTCGCCATAATCGGGCACTTGAAATGATCTTCCTGTGTTGCGATTTAATACTGTTTTAGTTGTGAATGCGCACAGCGCGTTACATACAACAGTCTTTTCCCCAAATTTTACGACATCGGTGTCAATCAGCTCTATTCCCTTAACGGTTACCGCTGTCACGCTGTCAAATGTCAAATCGCCGATTAAAATTAAATCGAAATTTCGGGGAAGAACAAAATCGGCATAAAAATCATGTGCGGGTCTGATCACAATGTTATTGATACATTGCTTGCCCCATCTGTTGGTTTTAATCCTGCGGTCAAATCCGGGGACAGATATGTAATAAGTCCTCTGCACCTGCAAAGCGAGTGCAGACTGAAGAAATCCCTGCAATGTCGCAGGGGCAAGACCGCCAAGTTTTTTCTTTATTTTTTCGTACTGCTTGGGTAGCGGTTCTGTGTAAAAATCATCCCAACTCTTACTGCCCGATTGCATATTGTCCGCAAAGTTTAAGTAGAGATATGCCATCACACTCCCCCCTTTCTGGTCGCCATGCGATATTTTTCAAAGATATCGAGGTAATCCATAAACTCTTTCATCTCGGCAGGCGTAGTGTCTTCAACGATAGTAGCCAATTTATCAAATAATACTGCCCGCGTAAATTCGTCAATACCTTCAAATTTATCAAGTTCAGACACCTGCCGTTTCATCACGGTATTTTCCTGCATAAGCCTTTCCATGGCGGCAGTCAATTCTTCAACAGAGGCGAGAGATTCCTTTCTGATCTTTACGCTTTCACTTAAAATGCTTGAAATCCTGCTCACATAGCCGGCAAGTATATCAGGATCAGATTCGTCCAAAACGAGTTCCAACTCTTTTTCATCTTCTTTGCCAAACAGATAGAAAATCTTATATTGTTTGTCTTTGGGAATATCAGCAAAATTTTCAAGGTTGCGATAATTGTATATCGTAGCCTTGGAAACTTCGAGATATTTGACTAAATCGGCAACTTTTATTGAAAATTTTGTAACAAGTCTTTCAAAAACTTTTGATGGCATATTCATCTCCGCAACGGGTGTTTTTTCTAATTATACAGTATTGTCTTTATATTGTCAATATTATAGTCTAAATTTGGCTAAAAGTGTAAATTTTAGATTTGAATTATAATTTTATAGATGTAAAAACACGCCAGTTATTCACCTATTTTAAAATGATTTGAACACCAGTCCACAACGTATAATAAAATAGCGCAAAACAGCTCCTTACATGGCTACCACTTGTAGGGGGCTGTTTTTTGTTTGCTTTGTTTTAAAAAAGCAGAAGAAATCTTCAAATCATAGGCTCCGATTTTGCCATTCTCGTGGCTTTTATATGAGGATGCTTACGCCCCACAGAAAAAAATATTTGTGAAATTATCAAACATATACCCCCAAAAAAGCTACTTCTCGTGGCTATTAAGTGAAGAGATTTTTTCGCGTTATCAGCTGAATTTTTGGAAAAAACGTCAAAGTTTTTACCAGTAATTGTCGGGTAATTATGAGAGGTTTTTTTACAAATGCACACAATCACTTTTTTGACCGCAAAAATATCTTTGCAAACGTCTATATTTTGCAATCTCGTGTCCTTTGATATATGGAGGAGTTTAAAGAAAAAAGTATAAAACTTTTAGCAAAACCACGTACTGACATCCAAAAAGCGTCCTTTATTTATTGAGGGACTTTTATACTATGTTGTAGCGCTCCCCGCATCGAGCGCAGAAATTTTTGATTTACCCGTTGAAAAACACCACTTGCCGTGGCTACTAAGTGAGAAGGTTATTCATAGGCAAAAAATTTATTGTCGTACCCCGAACTTTTCAAATTTCGTGTCCTTGTTAATATAGAAGGATTTATACGAAGATGAAAGATTAACGAATTTTT
>DVIU01000132.1 GCA_018711035.1 Candidatus Scatousia excrementigallinarum | reverse complement strand
TGTTTATGTACCTTACCGACTACCGCGAACGCTCGCTCAAAGATGTTATCACACAGTTGGAGCCGGGGCTTTTCAAAAAGGTTACAGGACTTGACGTCAAGGACTTTGAGCTATTGTGTTCGCTCGGAGTGTTCAACGCGCCGCTGATGAACGACGCAATATTCAAGTTCAAGAGATACGAGGACGCAAGCCTATCTTATACGGGCATTGATAAGCATAACTCGGACGAAATCGGCGGTTGGGACACCACCATTCGCAAGGAAGAATACGAAAAGCTGTTCTACAACCAACAGGCTACAATGACCGCATCCGACATTCAGGATACACTTTCGGAGGACTTTACTCTCCCCTTCGACGACAGCGAGATTGCCGCCTCCGACGATATTGAAGTTGAAGAAGTTACCTCTCCCTCTGCCGTCATTAACACAGCACCCAGCGGAACGCCGACAGGCGCGACCGCAACCGATAAAGCCGAAGAGGATATTGACCTGTCCGCCGTAACGGTAGGCACAAAGGTAATTCACGCAAAATTCGGCGAAGGCACAGTCATAAAGATTGATAAGCGCAACGCGTACGTTCACGTTGCCTTCTCCGTCGGCGAAAAAACTTTCGGCTTATACAGCGCCTTCAAAATGGGGTTTTTACGTTTAGCCTAACAAAGTAACTAGCCTGCCAAGTAATCAATATCTGGCAGGCTAGTGTCTTAAATTTTTTTCAAAAAACTTAATCCGTTTTGAAAATGTACACTTGAAGGATGTGCAGCACGCAAACACAAAATATTTTTATTGTTGTTTTGTTCCAGCAAAAACTCGTCAATTGTACTCTGCACTAAATTACGCAAAAACAACTCCTCTTTATTATCTTTAAAATTTCCGCGAGTACAACAGTTTATAATAACCGATGGGTTAGACTTCTTTAACCTTTTAATAAAATCTTTTTTTACTTTTTCTAGTCCCCACATTTCAGAAAAAATTTTATCCCTATATTTTGAAGTATCTTCTCCTAAACTACATTGATACTGGATTGCATTTATTAAAGCTATGTAGTATTCGCCGTTTTGTATCTGCTTATTTGAATCATACTCAATAAGGCTAGATGTCTCATCAATGGCCGGCAAATAATTAAACAAAACAGAAGGTAAATAATTCTCTATGTTCCTACCAGTACTCCCACGCGCTGGTCCAATTGCCTTTTTACTTTCCCGATTAAATTCGTCTTTGTGTGGACTTTCTACAACAATAGCGATGATAGGCTTATGACTATTACTAATTCCACATCTGCTATTTTTATCACACCAATCTTCTATCCATCCTACTTTCCAATCTTCAATACCCCCATCCTTTTTAACTTTAATTATTCCAACTATTTGATCTGGACAAGAAATTGCATGTCCTCTATTATCACTTGCGATATACTTTAAAGCTATTGAATTAAAATCATTTACACTTGAGCTTACATTTATATTATAAGCGGTAATAGCAATTTCTTCAAATTTCCCCCTTAAATAGCCAGCACACATTTACTTTCCTCCGTATTCAGAACCAATGTCTTTTGCAATATTCGCGATCTTAATCAGTAACCCACACAGTATTGTTGCCCGTAGTTTTATCTGCAAGTAATTTTTTCAACCACCACATAGACTGGAGCTTTAAAATATCGTCGCCCGATATTAATTTCAAACTTCTCCAAGTATAATCTCATGTCCAATTATAACATATCTAAGGAGCTTTATCAATGAAACAATAAAATTTTGGAAAGAAATATTTTTAATAACAAATTTCTTTAATTTACTCAAGGTAAAATTTTAACATTTGTATTGCTAAATATTTAGAAAAACAATGGTCTAAGTAAATTTCTTGTTGCTTTAAATTAAACAATATATTGCGTTTTTATAAAAATATATACACAATATGTTGATTATTTGTTTCGGATGCTGTATAATAGTAAAAAATAGCGATACCACAGAGGTAACAAATGTTCACAAATTTAAGCCAGCAAAATTTTCAAAATACCAATCTTGCAACCGATCAGCAATCATACTATTTGACCAAAGGCGTACACGCCTTTCACGACTTAATGGATGTCATGCAAAATTTAGACCCATATCATCAGCAACTTTTGACACAAATGTGCGCATTAGAATTGCTTAATCAAATGGAGAAAAATTATGTCAAAAGGTAAATCTGTAGTTAAAGGACTTATAGACTCTGCCGAATCGGCTTTTTTTTCTGCAATAGAAATCCATAATAAACCAAGAATAGCATATCGCTACCCTACAGCAACTTTATTAATGATAAATGCTTGGGAATTATTATTGAAAGCCTATGTATACAAATTCATTAGCAGGACAAAGATATATGAAGGAAAAGACCATACAATTAGTTTTAGTAAAGCCTTAATATATACAAATGAGCATATTAATACTACTGAAGGTCAAAATGCATTTACCGCTACCAAAGACAACTTGTTCCTTTTAGCTGAATACAGAAATAATCATACACATTATTTTGAACATGAAATTGACCCGATTATATTTATGCTTCTTTCTAAAGCGACTATAAACTTTAATGATTTTATTAAAAAATATTTTAAGCGTAATATAACCGAGCATGAAAATTTAATTATACTTCCCATTGGATTAAAATTACCTTTTGACCCTATAGAGTATCTAAATAGGAAAAATCTAAAAGATTCTAGCAATAAATTTACTTCGCAAGTAATTAGCGCTATAAAAGATTTAGACGCTGCAGGTATTCAGGAATCTATCGTCGTTGGTTTCGATGTTTATATGAGTAGTATAAAAAAATGCTCAAATGCAGATATAATAGCTGCTATTGACCAAGGAAATATAGATGCGATTTCAATAAATAAAGGCATCAGGATAACTAACGATCCGTCAGCTCCAGCTGTTCAAGTCGACGAGGTTTCACTAATTAAAAGCCAATATCCTTATTCTTACGATGATCTAGTAAAGCAGCTACAAACGGTCATTACAGATTTTAAGAGAAATACTCAATTTTATAAATACCTAAGCCTTGTGAAGCAAATTCCTTCTTGCTATAAAATACGTCTTCTTAATCCACTTAAACCCAATAGCGCAAAAACAGGATTCTATAGTAATGAGGCCATATCAAAAATAAAAAGTTTATATAACACTAATTAATTCTGGAAATATTATTTTAGAGAAATACAGGTTGCGGAGCGTTTGAACCCAAACGCTCCGCCGATTACTTTTATGTTGTTTTAATTAAACCCTGCCGAGGATAAAGTCCACGGAACAGTCGAAATATTTGGCAAGTCTTATAAGACTGTCAACAGTCGGCTGCGTCTTTCCGTTGTGCCAACGGTTTACCGTCTTTTCAGCAAGCCCGGTATCCTTTTCCATTCTGTACTTGGTTACATTGAAATGCTTTAATAAAAATGTAAGCTGTTCGGGAAACGGCGGTCTTTGTCTGAACTCCTCCTCCGACAGCTTATCCGTCAAGCCAAGCAGATAATCGGTAGAACACTTAAAATAGTCCGCAAGCGTTACAAGCGTATCGACATACGGCAAGCCATCGCCGCGTAAAAATGTAAGTATTGTAGACGAATCTATGCCAGTTGCCTTGGCAAGTGCCGGCGCATTTATTTCCGCCTCTTCCATCAGGTCTTTCAAGCTCTCAGACAGGTTCGACATAATTCCCCAAAAGTAGTTTTATTTCTACAATATATTATCGGTCAAACTCCCC
>DVIU01000002.1 GCA_018711035.1 Candidatus Scatousia excrementigallinarum | reverse complement strand
AATTTGAAAGTTCTATTATAATTGAAAATCTGATAAAACACGGTTTAACTCAGGTATTCCGGCTGGAAGAAGCAGATGTTTATATTCTGAATTCCTGTACTGTTACACATAAGAGTGATCATGAGGCTCTTTATCTTTTGCGTAATGCCAAGCATAAAAATGCGGATATAATTACAATATTGACGGGCTGTCTGGCACAAATCGAAAAAGATGAGCTGCTTAAAAATGATTTTATAGATTATGTTATCGGTAATGATGAAAAGCTGGATTTATTTAACTTTATTGAGTCAAATGAAAAGTGTCATGCAGCAGATATTATGGAGCTTTCTGATTTTCATAAAGCAGTACTTGAAGATACATCAAAAACACGTGCAAGTCTCAAAATTCAGGACGGATGCGATAACCGTTGTTCTTATTGTATTATTCCGTTTGCAAGAGGAAAAAGCCGTAGTGCGGATGTTAATTTTATTGTTGAACAAATTAATCATTTTGCTGACAGCGGTTTTAAAGAAGTTGTCTTTACAGGTATTCATATAGGATTGTGGGGGCGTGATTTTAATATGACACTGCTTGACTTATTAAAAGAGGTTGAGCAAAGATCTCACATTCAACGATATCGCCTTGGCTCGCTGAATCCGCTGGAAATTACCGATGAACTGCTGGAGTTTTTGCAAAAATCAGTAAAATTCTGCCCGCATTTCCATTTATCATTGCAATCTGCTTGCAATAAAACGTTAAAATCCATGAACCGGTTTTATAAGGTTGAGGATTATCTTTTGCAAATAGAAAAAATTAATTCAATGTTTGACCTGCCTTTTCTTGGCAGTGACATCATAACAGGCTTTGCAGGCGAGAGCGACGAAGATTTTGAAATTACCCGTTCTAATCTTGAAAAATCAGGGCTGTCGCAAATTCATACTTTCCCTTACTCAAAAAGAAGCGGTACTGTAGGGGCTGCTTTGAATAATCAGGTTGATGATAAAATTAAAGAAAAACGTGCAGCTATAGTAAAACAAATTTCTGCATGTAAATTTTCAGATTTTATTAACAAAAATATCGGAAAAGAACGTGAAGTTTTAATAGAAAAACATCCTGATAAAAACGGATTTTTAAAAGGTGTTACAGGAAACTATATTACAGTAATAACTGACTGCAAAGATTTGAGTTTAACTAATACCTTACAAAAAGTTAAAATTACAGAATCAGAGAATGATAAAGTTTATGGTCATTTGTTATAAAAAAGGACTCTATTAAGAGTCCTTTTTTATAATTAATCTCTATTGGCAAATTTTGCAAGTAATCTCAATATTTCAAGATAAAGCCAGATTAATGTTACCATTAAGCCAAATGCACCGAACCATTCATACTCTTTTGGAAAAAGGTTTTGTGCACCGCGTTCTATGAAATCAAAATCAACAATAAGATTAAATGCCGCAATAAGCACTACCACTACGCTGAATCCGATTCCTATTGCACTGGAGGTAAATATTTGAGGAATTCCTCTGCCGAATAATGAAGCTATAATCTGAATTAGGTAGATAATTCCTATTGACATTGTTGCTGTAAAAAGTACAGCCCTGAATTTATCTGTACATTGAATTACTTTTGCACGGTACAGTAAAAGCATTGACAGCATAGCTGCAAATGTTCCGGCAACTGCCTGAACTACTATCCCTGAATATGCGGCTTCAAAGAATGCCGAAATTCCTCCGACAAAAAAGCCTTCACATAAGGCATAGACCGGTGCAAGTACAGGTGCATATTTCCCTCTTGAAAAAGAAATTATTAATGCAAGGATAAAGCCTACTATTGCTCCTCCAATGCATAACATGGAGGCTTTATCTGTATACCCTGATGATAGAAGCCACCAGGTGTAAGCAGCAGAGATGATTACCAGTGCAAGTAGTGTCAATGTTTTATTGATTGCTCCGGAAATTGTCATTGGCTCGCCTTCATATACTCTTTCTTCTGCGTTAAAATTGTTACTTAGTATAGGATTTGCCATATTAACTCCTTTCTTCTATTTATGTTATAATACAATTATTATATCATAAATATTAATCACTTCGGGAAATTATATGTATCTGGAAAATTTTAGAAGATTTATAAAATACTTCGGGGATGGTAGAAAATTAAAACTTGCAGGTTTTATGATGCTGTCTTTTGCTGCCGGTTGTCTTGAATTTCTCGGAATTGCTCTGATTTATCCGTTTATAATAATGATTATTAACCCTGAAACTGTTTTTTCAAATGAATTATACCGTAGATGGATTGAATTTTCCGGTATTGGCAACCCTGCTGTTACTGCATTAATTCTTGGTGCTTTTGCGCTTTTGCTGTTTATTTTTAAAAACCTTTATATGATTTTTTATATGTATTTACAGAGTTATTTTATTAATAATTGGAAACAGAGTATTACAAACAAATTTATGAAATATTATTTGTTTGCACCTTATGGTGATATTATAAAATCCTCATCTGCGGATAAACTATATATTGTAAATAACTTGCCGGCGCAGGTTATGAACAGTTTTCTTATGAGATTTTTAAATTTAATTACTAATTCTATTATTGTATTTATGGTAATTGTCCTTATAATGATCAAATTCCCGATTGCCGGACTTATTACTCTTGGTTTTGTTCTGGTGAGTATGCTTATGCAAAACAGGTATTTTAAAAATAAAACACAACAAATTACTTTATTCTTAAATCAAAAAATTAAAGCGTTTAATTCGATCACATGTGAATATTTGGGAAATCTTAAAGAAGTAAAAATGCTGAATGGTGAAAGTGTTTTTTATTCTAATTATGTAAAATGCGGCGCACAAATGATTAATTATACATCCCGTTACGAATTTTTTAACAGTATTCCGCCTTATATTGTTGAGATATTAATTGTTGCCTCGTTATTGTTAATGGGTGCTTTTATCGCTGCCTGCTCTTTAAGAAATCATTCTGTAATGGTTGCTTCATTTGCTCTGGTTGTTGCCGCAATCTTCAGAATCGCACCCGCATTGAATCGTATACAAACTTCTATAATTAATATATCTGTAGGCAGAACATTTGTAAAAGCCCTGATTAAAGAATACGAGTCATGTAATATAGCAAACTTTGTTCCTGTAGAAACTGATAATTCAACGAATTTTACTTTGAGAGATAAAATCGAGTTAAAAAATGTTTGTTTTTCTTATAATGAATATAAACTGGTATTGCAAAATATTAATCTTGAAATTAGAAAGGGTGATTTTGTTGGTATAATAGGGCTTTCCGGTGCCGGTAAAAGTACGCTTGCAGATGTTATAACTGGAATGCTTGAGGCTTCATCCGGCGAAATTTTAATTGACGGAACAAAATTGACTCAGAAAACGTTTCCTCAATTTCGTAAAATAATAGGATACGTTCCTCAGGAAATTAATGTTTTGGAAAAATCTTTCAGAGAAAATGTGGCATGGGGAATTCCTCCGCATGAAATTGACGATAATCTTGTAGTTGAATCTCTTATGAAAGCAAGATTAAATGACTTTATGAAAGATTTTAAAGACGGGATATATTCTGTGCCATTTATTGATTCAAAAGGAATCTCACAGGGACAGAAACAAAGACTTGCAATTGCGCGTGCTTTATACAGAAAACCTGAAATAATTATATTTGATGAAGCTACATCTTCACTTGATGTGCAGGTTGAGCATGAAATTACGGACATGCTTAATACCTTAAAAAAATCAACTACAATTATTGCAATCGCACATAGATTATCAACATTAAAATCATGTAATAAACTTGTATATCTGAAGGACGGGAAAATAATTGATATCGGGACTTTTGAAGAACTTGGCACCCGTCATCCTGATTTTGAGAATCTTGTTAAATTATCCTCAATTAATTAAAAAAAGTACTTTACAATAAAAATTTTTTATTTTATAATAATTACATAAGCCCCGCCTGAAATGGCTGCGGTGAGAGGGGCAACTCAAACAAGAGTTCCGCTAAATTGAATATAAAAAAATAATCCTCAGTAGCTCAATGGCGGAGCAACCGGCTGTTAACCGGTAGGTTGTTGGTTCGAGTCCAACCTGGGGAGTTTTTTCTATATTTAGGGCTTAAATCAGTTTCAAGCCCTTTTTTAATGCCGTTTTCCAGAGTTCGATTGTTGACCAAATTGGAGCGTAAATTATACTGATTTTCTGCTATTGTTTGGAACACCGGCTTCAATATCAGGTTAAAAGTTTTATCTTTATAAGTGATTTTTTCGCTGATTATCTCTAAAATTTTTCTGCGTTGAACGGTAGTTCCTTTTTGATAATATTCGTATGCATTATCTGTAAACCTAAGCAGAGCATCAGCTTGTTCATAAAACTGTTTATCCAGTTTGTTGATTTCTTCAAGCTGAATGTACATCTTATCTTTTTCAGCCTGCCACTTGTCATTTTGCTTTTGCCAAAAGTCATGAGTTATAGTTCCGTCCAATTTGAGTTCAAATGCATTTTCAATACGATTTTCTAATGTTGTTATCTGCTTTTGAAGATTTGCTTTAACTTCTTTTGAATAGCCGTTTTTCTTATCATGAACAATTTTTAAAGCAGTTCAATCTTCAGTCTTACGCTTGACGGAATAATTATCAGCTTTAAAACTTCTGCAATAGCTTTATCAATCTTAGTTTCATTGATATAATCACGTTTACAGTTACCGCCTTTGTTACCTGTACAATGATAATAGATGTATTTACCCTTTTTAAGTTCAGCAGTCAAAAGACAACCGCAATGCTCACATCTGATTAAACCAGTATATGCAAAATCAATGTTATGTTTTCTTGTTTTATTCGGGTCAATAAGCCTGTCTTGTACCCTGTAAAACAGCTCCTTACTGATTATTGGCTTGTGCTTTGCATTTTCATAAATCTTATCTTCAAACTTAAAAACACCTGTGTATATAATATTTTTTAGCATGTATTCAATCGTAGTTTTAGCAACTTTTTTACCTTTCTTAGTTCTAAAACCGTCCTCATAAAGTTTATTGGTAAGACTTCTTAATGAATACATACCGCTATCGTACATTTCAAAAGCTCTTTTTACATAAAACGCATTCTTCTCATCAATGGCTATTGCCTTTGAGCCGTCCTCTCTTGTAATGTTTTTATAGCCTACTGGTGCTTGATGAGGGTATTCACCTTGACTTGCCTTTTGTCTAAGCCCTGCTATAGTTCTAAATCCGATAATTTTTCTTTCATATTCGGCAAAGCTCATGCCGATATTACGCATTAAATCTCCTTCAATGGTATCAACATTTGCTTCAGTCGCAGATAACAATTTAATTCCTTTGCGTTCAAAAAGAGGTCTTAATACTCCATGATAATCGGTTGTATTTCTTGAAATACGGTCTAACCGCCAAATAACTAGAGCTTTTATATTGTTTTTCTTTTTACCGCAATATGTCATAAGCTCTTGAATTTCAGGTCTATCAAGATTTTTAGCAGATTTACCCTCATCAACAAAAATTTTATCTACGACAAAACCGCTTTTTTGTGCAAATTCAACGCAGACCTTCTTTTGATTTTCTATACTGAAACCGTGTTTTGCCTGTTCCTCTGATGATACTCTTGCATAAATAACCGCTTTTTCCATATATTTCCCTCACATAGCTATTTTATCTTACTAGCATTTATGCTGCTACAATTTCATGAAAGTTCATGAACTTTTGTATCATCATAAATTTCTTTAAGCATGCTGACATAATCAACAAGCAGCTCAAAATCTCTCTCATCTGACGATAGAAAGTTATTTGGGAGAATATTAACGGTTATGTCATCTGCTTTAAGTGTTATCATTTTTATAAAAAGTGTATAAATTTTTAGATTACAAAATTACACACAGTAAAAAACACCCCGAAAATAAACAACCGTCTATTTTCAGGGTGTAATTTACCGCAAGTTACATATTATTACCTTTCAAACTGTTTTGAAGATCTTCATATGACATAGGCTCAATTATAGAGCCAAATTCAGCGTACTCTTCCATACCTGTTACATTAAAGCTCATAGCATTTGTCGGCTTTTCAATCTCATTAAGTCTAATGGTATGGTTGCCCCTGTATCGCTTATGATTTTTGGCATAACTCAAAAAGGCTTTATCATCAATACGTTTTGTTTTATCATTACCGTAGAATTTGTTTATGACGCTGATTATGACATCCTTTTTAAAGCGAACATGAAGTTCTTCACCAAATTCTGTTTGAACTTTAGCTACCTTAAAGTGTTTATCTTTTTCAAGATGCCCAAGTTCATATAAGGTTACTATTTGAGCAAGAACCTTATCAACAACGGTTTTGATGTCTTCATATTTTTGGATTTGTTTTTGAGCATAAGCAATTATCATCTGCTGCAAATCTTCCACTTCAATATCTGCAATAGCCAAGAGCATAATCGCTCCAGTATAGGCATAAGCAATATTACTGATGACACGATTTTGAGTATCCTGTACATTTGCTTTTAATATATCAAAAACCTGTTCATAGAGCTTTACAATGTCATCTTTTGAATATTTGAGAAACTCTGGTAATATCAACGACAACTCCTGTAATTTGCCGCCGCCGTTATTGCTTACTTCATGGTATTTGAATTTATCTGCCTTAAAGACATTGCCGAATATTTCAATGATATTCATACGGTTAATGACTTCTCTCAAATCAGGCAATGTTTCATTAGTAGAGTAGGCAAGCGGACTGCAAGTGTGGATATATTCAACACCTCTGCCATAAGGTAACATCTTAGTTCTTGGTATAGCTTTATAAGCAGCTTTAATTAGAGCTGTAAAATTACTAGATGTTAGAGTTTCGCCTTTGACATCATCAATACAAACATTCATACAGTTGTAACTGGAACAAAAAAACTCATTACTTTTGGCTGTAGAACCACCTGACGCTAATGCTTCTCGTGCTAATCCAAATATTGATAACCCTACAGTTACAAGTGTAGATTTGCCCGTACCGGTTTCCCCATATAAAATTAAGGTCGGAACGCCAAATCTTTTGACAATGTCATTGAAGTATAGAGCCATAACCATGTGCCCCAATGTTAGTAACGGTAATACCACATTATCGCTCCAACATTCCAAAATATTAGTCATCAATTCATTTGCAACTTGTTTTCCTGTCTTGTTGCTTTTAGCTAGTTTAGGCAGGTAATGGGTAGCTTCTGCAAGCCTTACATAAGTATTATCACCAGTTTTAATATAGCCACTGTCCTCCGCCCAATAAACGCAAGTTGGAGTTGCTAAAGCATTTTCATACAATAGATTACCGTCAGGCGTTAAACCAGCGTTTGTATAGATTGTTGCTGTTGAAGCAACTTTAGGCGAGATATATTCTTCAACAAAGGTTTTAAACTCTGCCTCTTTCATACAAACAGAGAACCCAGTATAAAGGTTATTTACTGTTGTTTGGAACTGATTTACATCGGATTTTGAGTTATAAGCGATTTCAACATCAGATTCAATCCTACCTTTGTCATTCTGTAATGTTACAACATAGTATCTATTGGGCTTTTTCCCGCTTTTATCATTATAGACAAGCGTACATTCTTTGACACCGGTTACGATAAAATTAGCTAGAAGTTTAACGGTTAATCTATCTTTCTTCTTTTCAACCAAGAATGTTTTATTCCAATCCTGATACAAAAATTTATTTTGCATAGGCAGATTATACTCGCCTGCTTTATATGTAATTGTAACATCTGATATAAAAGTAATACTGCTTAACCGTTTGCGTTTAGCATTAAAGATATTAGAAATTGTCTTTTTCCCTTGCTCAAGGGGATTATTCCCCTCTTGAATTACATTAGATACAATATTACTCATATTACACCTCTCTTTCATTAGCAGCAGAATGACAATTTTTGCATATTTCTGGATAGTTCTGTGATAGGTATGCACATGTTTGCGGATATCCGAATTGTCTGGCATAATCAATCTTTTTTTGAGTTTCTTCATAATTGTATCGAGGATACGGCTCTGACAATCCATGAATTAACTCATCAGAATCTCCAATTTGAGCTAAGACGGTAATCATGCTATGCCACTCTGGTTCTGATAAGCAATCTGCATTATCTCTACAATGACGTAAAAAAGCACAGTTGTTGAACATTTGTTCAATATTAAGACTGGTAACCTCTCTTTGAATTACTGATTATTCAAAACATCTTTAAGATAAGTTTTATAATATTCTTCTAATTCAACAGGCTTTCTAATTTTTACGTTACAGCCCCATTTAAAAAGTTCTTGGCAGATTGCATATGTTCCGCCTGATGTAAATTTCACTTGTATATTCCCGTTTTCAAGTCGTTTCATCTTTTGTGTAGGGTGAAAGTTATAGTTCAAAACATCTTCCGTAACAGATTTATCAAATTCAAGCGTTATATCAATAGGCTTTTCTTGATAAACACCGAATGAATTATTACAGTAATCTGTCAGAGAAAATTTTTCATCTTTTTCAAAATATTCTTCCAATATAGACAGATTACAAATTTTATCAACTTTATACTGTCTTAAAGCATTTACATAATCGTTAAACCCAACAAGATAGTATTTATCTGCAATAACAAGCCCGTAAGGGTTAAGCGTAATTATTTTTGTTTCGTCATTTATCGGGTAATCAAAACGTATTTTTTTGAATGAAAGCATTGCACAACGTAATTGTTCTAAAATTTTCAGGTCTGCCTTTACTCTTGAATACTGCCTTACTGCAAAGCCTTCTGACTCTAATATTGCTGAAACATCTGTATCTAGTTTGCGTAAATTCTTTTGAGGAGTTAAAGCCTTAATTTTAGCAATAAGTTCATCCAATTCTTTTTGCTTGTTTTCATCATTAGACAGGCTTTTAAGATATTCAAGATTTGCAAAATCATCAGCAGTAAAGGAAATCAGAGCATTCATTGCTCCCTTGACAAATCTCCAATATTTTTTCTTATCATCAGAACGATTAACTTCTTCAATTTTGTCAGGAAACAAATCAAAGAGTAAAGCTTTCATTCGTTCTGCGGATCTACGAGAACACTCAAATTTATTTTGAATGTCCTCAATACATAATCCGCAATAGCTATTTTGAAACATCATTGCAAGTTCAATTATTTGTTCTGTTTTTATTAGTCTCGACATCTTTACCTCATAAGTTTACTTATGATTTCACAACTTCATCAAATTGTGTCGCATTAGAAATTGTTTGAGAAAATTTAATAAAACCTGTCTCATCAATTTTGGCTTTTAAATATTCTTGGATTTGTTCAGGTGTTGAAAAACTGTAATATTCATCTTCTGTAATAAGCTGTACGTTGTAATAACACCAAACATTTTCTTTATCACTGTTTTTTAAAGAAATAT
>DVIU01000131.1 GCA_018711035.1 Candidatus Scatousia excrementigallinarum | reverse complement strand
ATGTACGGGCAGATTAATCGAATTTTCATTCTGTAACTGCTTATAATATACATTATTTGCTGCTATTTCAGGTGTTTTGACGTAAACCTGATTATTTATTGTTACATGTTCCACAAATACTATATTACCATTATAAGTATATCCCGCAACGATACTCCCTACGGTTGTAACATTTATTTTTGAAATTTCATCGCCAGTAATATATACACGAGCGCCACCTGCAATATAGTAGAATACTACATCAAAAACATGCCTTTCTCCATGACTGTCAGTATATGTATGTGTATTTATTAGTGAATTATATTGCACATTTTCAAAGTCAAAACGTTCTATTATATTTAATTTAGAATAAGAGCCGCAACCAGCCCCACCCTCGTTATTTCCAAATATATTAGAAATTTTTAAGCCAAGCAAAGTACTGTCAGCAGTTATTACAGGCAATTCATACGTGTATGCGCCGCTGCGCAGATCTATATCAAACTTTCCCGTGGCAACTGAAAAAGACTTTATTTCTTTCTTTGCATCGGGATTATTGCTATGGGTAAAGTAAATAGTCGCTTTACTATCATTCTGGCTGTTCAACATCATTTCAAGATATGCATCATCATACTCGATAACGACTTCCAAATCGCCTTCTTCGCCAGACTTAATGTTTCCAACAAAGAAAATTTGATTATTGATGTAAGGATTAAATGCATAACGAATGTTATTTATTCTGAAATGCCTTATAGGTTGATTTATACCAAATCCCGACCTGCTGTACAGCATAAGCTGGATACCAACCCTTTCGTCGGTACCCATATCTATTTTACTCTTATCTATCTTTATTATTGTCCTTGCCTGATGTAGCGCTCCACCGCCGTCGACCGTTATGGTAGACGTAATTGAACGAAACCAATCACTCCAATTTGCTTTCTCGTTTGTTCGGTTGCGCTCATATACCTCGCGCGTAACTGTCAGCTCCTGTCTGTTGACTTCGACATATTGCCTGACTGATGCAACATCCTTAGAAATTATAACGTAATTCCGGCTCCGCGACATCGTCGTAGACGATATACTATAATCTGTAACCTCTTTTATTTCACCATTTGAAAACTTGCCTCTCACCACAATACCGGTAGGGTCAAATTCTTCGCCCACAGCATAAACCATCTTGACGGGCGGAGTTACAATTTCCAACTCCTCAAACCTATGAGGCGTAACAACAGGCTCAAATAAAAATACAGATTCTGTACCGTCCCAATCTGCAACAAATTTAAAATTTGCCGTATTAAATTTATTAAATAAAGATAATAAGCTGATTGTATATATATTGTTTATGCCGGGAGCTTTTTCAATAAACGTCCCATCAAGACTATATACAGAAATCCCGTCATGCGCTCTTCTTGTTCTTGCACATACAGATATGGTACATGTAAGAATATCAGTCAGCTCATATCCCAAAGCCGTGATCAGTCCGGCATAATCGACCTCAACAGTGACGCTTTGATTTTGACTGAGCGCAAAATTTTCATTTAGTCCAACTTGCGTTGTTTCAGATAAATTTATTTTTATATACTTAGAATAAAAATCATCCGAGTTATTGGATGTAGCCTCTGCATTTTTTGTAGTTACCGTTGCTTTAACAGTTTCGTGAGTGGGGTGAATAGGTTTTGCTGAATTAACAGTAGTTTTTGCAGTTTGTGTTACCTCCGTTTCACTGATCGGAGTTGCCGCTTCCCTGAGTTTATTTATATATTCCTGTAACTTTTTCTTATCCATAGTTATTCTTCTTCCTTATTGTAATTTACTTCTTTCGTAAGTTGTATAAGCTGCTCGATTTTTTCAGAGACGGCATCGGAATCATATTTTATTCCGTTTTCTATTGCCAGCTGGTTGATACGCGTAAGAACATATTCTTTTTTCTCTGCTCCCGAATAGTTTGTAAATTTTTCAGCAATTTCCATTATAGGCGCAACAGCATTTAACAGGTCGCTTTCGTCCTGCAATATCTTCTTCGATTTAATTGCTTTAACCATTCTTACTACGCATATTATCAACGCCGTCAGCAAACAAAAAAATGCAGCAATGACTGAAATGCATAATTCGAGATTGTTCAAAAATTTAGTGACTAGTTCTTCAAACATGTTTTTCCTCCGATTAAACCATTTTTTCTTATTAGAGTTTATCACACAAAAAAAAGAACTAACGGCAAATAATTTGCCGTTAGTTCCATCTGTTATGGAGCGCCTTTACATCCAATCAGGCTTTTTGGGAATAGACCTTGTTTTTGTAACGCCCAGCCAATCATTGTACCATTTATTTAGTTCGTCAAGCTGACTTTCACTTAGTTTCATGTACCACAAATATCCCCTGTTGATTACCGAAAAACACTCATTCTCGCGTCTCGTGCGCAGGTCTTTAAGCTCATGCGCATCACGCCACTGCGCTTCCTTCTGTCTATATTCCTCGGTGTGCATATATTCTTCAAAATATAATGCACCGTTATACCCGTTAGCTATTTTATAATTTTCTTCCGCCATCGAAAGCGCTCCGTCAAAATAAGTAAAATCGTCCCTTATTATTTCATTATTTTCGTTTATTATATAGTAAATCATAAACTTACTCTCCATATATCAGACAATAAAATCCATATTTAAATGTACCAACATCGATTGCAACATATACGGTATTATTTTGTACAAACACCCCGTATTTTACGTTGCCTGTCGCAAAGTTATCATATTTTTCCAATGCACCCCCATCAGTCACATTTGATATCGGAATAACAATTGCACCACGCACATTATTAAGTCCGTGCATTGATTTTGTGCACACTGTAACGGAATCTTCCTTGCACTCCCCATTATGCACCCAGGAGTAAAATCTTGTATAGTCCCTTTCAGGATATTTTGCAGAAACCGGCACAGTAGTTCTTGCTCTGGTTTGGCTTACACCACCATAAGCAACCACAGGCTTAAATAGTGTAGTATAACCGTCCCTATTTGATTCTGCAAGTATGTCAACGCGATAAAAATCACATTGATCAGGAATATATCCATAAAGTGTAAATACCTGTCCGCTCAATGTATAACATATATAATCAGGATTGATTCCACGCAGATCTTCCCATTTTATAAAAACATTTTCCCAACCGTCACCGCCATACCGCATATTTATACCAATTAATCCACTCGGCATTATTACACCGTTTATTCTTTCAAATGTTTTTGTGATTAAAATCTTGGCGTGATAATCCATATAAATTTGGTTTGAAAATTCAACACTTCCTAATTTATACCAGCCGGCACGATTAACTTCGTTTGACCCAACCAGGAGCGTTTTTTTGTCTATTACTTCGCCAGGATTGCCCTGTTCCCCTTTTTCTCCCTGCTGTCCCGGATTATCATTTACATAATCAATTATCTCCTGTTTAAACGCATCTAACGTTGCTGCATTTAAAGGCGTCCCCACCACACTTGCATCATCTTGTAAAGTCATATCATACACATTGGCTTGCCCACTGACGGGTGTAAGTTTTACCCTTCCGGGATATTTAGGACTTCTATCTTTAAAATCCATTCGCTTTTACCTCTCCTTTTAAATATTTTGGCAGTATTTTGTACCAGCATACCT
>DVIU01000130.1 GCA_018711035.1 Candidatus Scatousia excrementigallinarum | reverse complement strand
AAGCAATGCCATTATACTTTGATGTTGATGATGTCGAACAGAATTTGTCAGAATCATAAGCTGTACCTTCAGCACCCATAGGAAGCATTTTACCGTTATTCATAAGCTGGAAAGTAAATAAATCATGCCCCCATAGATTCGGCCCTTTGTACATTCCGTTAACATCTATGGAAATATATGTAACAGTTTCATTTTCCATATAAATAGTCATTCCGTTTCGAAGAAGAAATTGTCCGTTATCCATTAAGTTTCCTGCCACTTTAGCTCTCTTATTATAAGTTTTGTAATCGGCAAAATCGAATCCTATAGATGTTCCATTCTCATCCGATTCGTCTTGCCGAATAATTAAACACCCGTCATTGCATGCTTTTGCGGAAACCAGATATTTATCAAAAACTGGAGCAAATTTATGAGTAGCATAAGTCTCAGGAGTAATCGGCTGTCCCTCTCCGTATTCCATTAACTGCATAACCTGACTTATAAGTGAATAACCCTTTTGTAAACCTACCTGTAATTCCTTTGTTTGTTTCTTAGTAATTAATGATGGTAATGTAATTGCGGCAACAATTCCAATAATACCAAGAGTAATTAATACTTCTGCCAGGGTAAAACCCCATTTTGGCTTAAAACTATCGAGCCCCCCCCCCGAAATCCACGCTATTCCTGCTTTTTGCATTTTATCCTCCTTTATAAACTTTGTATTAACATACTCATTATATCATATAATTTAATAAAAATAAATAAAATTGTCATTATCACAAATTTCATTTATAATTTTTTTAATGGAAATGTGAGGTGAATATGAATTTAGAACATATAAAAAAAGTTGATTCTGTTGTTGCAGAACAAATTGAAATGGAATTAAAAAGACAACAGGAAACCATAGAACTGATTGCAAGTGAAAACATTACGTCTCAAGCTGTAATGGAAGCTGCAGGAAGTGTTTTGACGAACAAATATGCTGAAGGTAAACCTCACAAAAGATTTTATAACGGATGTGAACATGTAGATATTATTGAAGAAATCGCCCAGAAACGTGCGTGTGAACTTTTCGGAATGGAGCATGCCAATGTCCAGCCTCACAGCGGAGCTCAGGCAAATATGGCCGTTTTTATGTATTGCTTAAAACCGGGTGATAAGGTTCTCGGTATGGATTTATCCAACGGCGGCCACCTCTCTCACGGTTCTCCGGTTAATTTTTCTGGATTATACTTTGATGTTAAAAGCTACGGAGTAGACGAAAACGGAAATATAGATTATGACGATGTGCGCAAAAAAGCTCTGGAACATAAACCTAAACTTATTATTTGCGGTGCCAGCAATTACTCTAAAATAATAGATTTCAAAAAATTCCGTGAAATTGCAGATGAAGTTGGAGCCTATCTTTTAGCAGATATTGCCCATATTGCAGGTCTGGTTGTAGCAGGTTTACACCCGTCACCTGCACCATATGCGGATTTTGTTACAACAACAACTCATAAATCACTGCGCGGCCCGCGCGGCGGAATTACAATGTGCAAAGCAGAACACGCTGCCGGCATTGATAAAGCAATATTTCCCGGTATGCAGGGGGGGCCTCTGGAACATATTATTGCTGCAAAAGCCGTTGCCCTATTGGAAGCCTCTAAACCTGAGTTCAAAGAATATGCAAAACAAATTATTAAGAATGCTCAGGCTCTGGCGCAAGGACTTATGGACGAAGGAATGGATATTGTCGGAGGTATGACAGAAAATCATCTTATGACACTTGATTTAAGAAGAACCGGCAAAACCGGTAAAGATATGGCTAACGTTCTGGAAAAAGTAGGAATTACCGCTAACAAAAATACCGTTCCGAACGACCCTCAAAGTCCGTTTGTAACTTCCGGCATCCGACTCGGCACTCCTGCTGTTACAACAAGAGGTTTTAAAGAAGATGATATGGTTGAAGTTGCCAAAATTATTGCTTCAGCAATTTTTGCTTCTGATAACGAACAGGCTCTGCAAAATCTCAGAGAACGCTCTTTGAAACTCTGTAAGAAATATCCGCTTTATCAGGATTAGTTTTAAGAATACATTTTCAAAGTTCTTTCAATATTCTTGTTAATAACTCCTTTTATGGAGTCATATTCTGTTTGCAAAGCATTGTGTTCTGTGTCTAAGCGTTTCAGAATATTGTCATATTGTTTGTCTTTTGCTTCGATATCTCGCACTGTCTGCTGGTATTTTACCTCAGCTTTTGTAATAGCAGCTTCATTTTCTTGTTCGGTTATATCAGTTGCGTTTGTATAGATTATTGATGTCCATGTTACATCAGCCAGACCAGTTCCGTCTTCGGTAGGTTCTGTATAATTTACACGCTCCAACGTTACATAACCGTTCTCAAGTGCATATTTCAACCATTTTTCGCTGTTCATCAAGCCGTCTTCCAATACTGTCCACAACAGTTTCCCGTTTTCTGTCAGCCCTGTTTCTGGAGTCTTTGCATCATCATCCAACGGTTTATCTTCGCCGTTTGCATGTTCCGGATGCACGCCGTTTTCTATGCCCTCCAGCTCTACTTTGTCTTCGCTTGGGCCGTTCATTCGGTGCCAAAGGTTTACGTACCACTGACCCTGATCTTTGTCGTTGTATACTATTACCTGCTCCGTTATTATTGGATCTATCTTATTAAATTCTTCTATTTC
>DVIU01000129.1 GCA_018711035.1 Candidatus Scatousia excrementigallinarum | reverse complement strand
CGGCCGCCGGAAACAGTAAAGTCCGGTATCACGGAAAAGCTCAGATTATTAAAGACAAAGAACTTATAAAAGAATTCAGTATGAACAGTAACACAATAAGAGCCAACGGAATTTTTAAGGAAACAGGGCTTATTCCGGAGAATCTTGAAGCCGGAAATTACGTATTAAAAGTCATTTTAACGTACAAAAACGAAAAAGGTGAAAATAAAAATCTTATAAAAGAGATTTCATTCAACGTAGGTAACTCAATTTAAGGAGAAATTATGTTTTATTCTGTCGTCAAGTATTGAAACAACCGGCGGCGTTAAAAATGCTTATGTTTTATATAATAACAACCTCTATCTTATGCTCGGAAATAAAGAGCATTTGCCGGATTCTGCCGCTGCTGCAGATATAGCTTCAGGAGCACCATCTAAGAATCCTGATATAATTGCATATCCGGTTATTAACGGTTCTTATATACGGCCTCTTAACTATAAAGGTGAATTATGCTGCAGGGTATTAAGCCGGGGAGAGCAGGAAATGAATGTTTCACAAACCGTAAGCAGTAATCCTTTGGGTAGCACATATTCAATAGATGAAGATAGAGCAGGTGTTTATGAAGCAGTCATTACTCTGAATATTTACAAGAAACCCTGATGAAATTTTTTGTACCGGTTCTTTTTGCTCTGTATTTAACCCTGTGCCCCGCATTTTCTGAATCCGTTGCAACAACCGTAAGCTCGCTAAATATTAATGGGGCTGATTATTATGATATTGAAATACTTCCTGTGCCCTCCGGCGATATTCTTCTTCCGGTCAAACAAATTACAAAAATCTTTAACCTTCCCTCTGAGATTAATCACTCACAAAAAGAAATATCATTTACTAATTTTGAAGATGAAAAAGTTACAGTAAATAAAAACGGGGTATTTTTAAATAACAGCAAAATATCTGTAGGACAAAAATTTCTCAAAGACGGGATTATTGAAATCAATGAATTTTATATAGACAAAAATCTTGCAGGAAAAATTTTCAATTCGGAATTTACTGTTGATACAAACACATTGAGCACAGAAGTTAAAAACAAATTTGATAAAGAAGATGTAAGAGTATCCGGAGTACCTGTTGCCGTATCGTGGCAAAGCCATACACTTAAGACAAAACGGAGTGGTTTCTGCCCTCTGCAATGCGTTGATAAAGGGTATTATGAAGTTAAACTGGACGGAGATAATCTGCATACAAATCTGTCTCCGCTGAATAATCTAAAACAGGCCATTTATGTTGAGCCGATGAAAACAACACGCGTTGAATTTCCGCTAAAAAGTTCTGTTGGCAATATTTCCGGTAAGCTGAATATTGTTGACGATTTTAACAGAAATATGCAGGTTACTGATTTTATAATAAGTCTTTTTGATACGGAAGGTAAAGAAGTTGCCTACTCTACCGTAGACGCTTCCGGCGGTTATTATTTTTCCGGAATTTCACCCGGCAAATACAAAATTGCGCTCGACAATAATTTTGTAAACGACTACAACCTTATTCCGGATACTAAAAAGGGGGAAATTGCAGTTGATATTCCGTATGCGTATAAAGAATTTGTCGAATTAAACAATCAGGATTTAATCTACAAATGCTACTGAAATTAAGCTTTCGGCAAAAGAAAAGAGGTTCAGCATTGCAAATAGTCAGCATTTTTAGAAAAAATTAAAAATTTAAAAGTTCTATCCATTCTGCAATATCTTTGTCAGTTGATGATGCTCCTCTTTCATAAACAACAAACGGAGAAAGAACTTTTGCACCTTTTGCCAGTTTTGCCATATCTTTATCTATTGTGTAGCTTCCGCCTCCGCCGTGGGTTACAAACGGAATTATTGTTTTGCCTTCAAAATTATTCTGTTCCAGAAATGTCATAACAGGCGGAGCCATTGTATACCACCACGCAGGTGTTCCGACAAATATTATGTCATAAGAAGACACATCTGTATTTTTAATAGGCGGATGAATGTTCTTTTCTTTCTGTTCTTTTGCTATTCCGTAAGCGGTTGTCTGGTAATCATCAGGATACGGAGTTACAGGCTCAATTCTAAAAATATCTCCGCCAACCTGTGTATGAATTTTCTCTGCAATAACTTTTGTATTACCGCTCCAGGAAAAATACGCAACCAATATTTTTTTGTTTTCTAAAGTCATATTTGAAACCTCATTTTTGCTGTTCTGTGCAAATACAAATGCTGCACCTGCATAGATTATTAGTAACGGTAAAAGGATTAATAAAAGTTTTTTCATAAAATATCTCCGATTAATAAAGCGAATCAAAAAATTTGTCATGCTGAATTTATTTCAGCATCTTACTAATCTGGCGTTATACCCGGTTTCTGGTAAGATCCCGAAACAAGTTCAGGATGATAGTTTAATCATCTTATCAGATTTATAATCATTTCAACTGTTTCAGGGTCGTGGTGTGAGAAAAACAGGCTGTGTCCTAAATCCAATGCTCTTATCTGTTCAATCTCGTCTTTTGTAAGTTCAAAATCAAAAATATTGATATTTTGCTCCATTCTTTCTTTTTTAACGGATTTTGGAATAACAACAATTCCCTCCTGTGTTAAAAATCTCAAAGCTGTTTGAGCGGGAGATTTTCCGTATTTTTCCCCGATTGAAACAAGTGTTTCATTTTTAAACATATTATTTTTGCCTTCAGCAAAAGGCCCCCATGCCATAATTTGCGTTCCGTATTTTTCCATATACTTTCTTGCTTCTTTTTGCTGGTTAAATACGTGAGTTTCAACCTGATTTATTGCAGGTTTTACGTCAACAAAATGACAAAGGTCAACAAATCTGTCAGGATAGAAGTTGCTAACCCCGATTGCCCTTACCTTGCCTTCTTTATAGGCTTCTTCCATAGCTCTGTATGCACCGTAGTAATCCCCGAACGGCTGATGTAACAGCAGAAGGTCAATATAGTCTGTTTGAAGTTTTTTCAAAGAGTCGTCAATAGATTTTTTTGCCTTTTTGTATCCGTAATTTGAAATCCATAACTTTGTAACGATAAAAAATTCTTTTCTGTTTATACCTGATTTTTTAACGGCAGAGCCGACACCTTCTTCATTAGCGTAAGCCTGTGCTGTATCAATAAGTCTGTAGCCTGTAGAAATTGCATCAGATACACATCTTTCACATTCAGCAGGATCTACCTGAAAGACGCCATAGCCTAAAATCGGCATTTCAATACCATTATTTAATTTTACTGTCTGCATATTTTATTCTCCTGTATTCAAATTTACTTATCTGATAAAATCCGTAAATATAACTTCTTCTTGTTTTGGAAGTTCAATTCCGGCTTTTTT
>DVIU01000128.1 GCA_018711035.1 Candidatus Scatousia excrementigallinarum | reverse complement strand
GTTTCCTCGTTGTCCTTATAACACCCTTGCAGGGAGCAACACCCCTTGCAGGGGAATTTTTCTGTTAAGAAGTGATATATAGCCGTCTGCCCGTCCGCAGAGTTATCCACAGACGGGTTGACGGTTTTTATCTTTTATGCCGCCGTTTCGGGGTTGACCTCAACGGGCTTTACTTGTATATTGACCATGTTCATTAGCATGGTGAGCAAATCAACGTCGCTTTTGCCCGTCGGCTTGACTTCGGCATGCCATACAACGCCGTTTTCGTCCACGGTGTTGACCGTGTAAACGGTGCGGTGCTGTTTCTTGCCGTTGAACTCGGTTATTTCGTCCGTAATGTCAAGTTCGGCTTCGGGATTTACGTCAAAGACTAAATCGAGGGGGACATAGCCGCCCTTGTCTTTCGGCGAGAAATCAACAGCAATGCGGCGACCGCGCAATACGCCGCACAGTTTATACTTATAGTACAATCTGCCGTCGTCGGTCATATACTGATTACCGCGCTTATCGCGTATCGCTTCGCGCCTTACAATAAAATTGCCATTCCTCATTTCCGCTACTTGTTCCGTTGTTCCGTTCGTTGCCTTCTTTTCGTTTGCCATAATTTTGATAATCTCCTTTGGCAGTCGGTTGCCAGCCGTCCGATTTTTGCCCCCTTGCGGGGAGTGGTGGGGACTGCAAGACGCCACCCTTGCACGAACGCTTGTCGCGCTCCTTTGGGCTATGTCCCCATAACAGCGGGGCAGAGGAAAACCCCGCTTAAATTTCAATTACTGCTTTGTTTATTCTTCTTCAACCATAGGGGCGTTGCAGTCCATACACATAATGTTCACACGCTTTGTCGCCCTGACCGATTGCCCGCATATAGGGCAAATATACTTGCGCGTGCTCGTATTCTTCGTTATCTGACATTTCATAACGGGAATACGATATATAACCGTCGGCGGATTTGCCGTCGTAAATTCGGTTATCATCGCCGCCGTTTCGTCCGTCAATGTCGTATGCGACCAACCGATTTTTGCAACGCACTCAACCTTCAAGCCGTGAGTTTCGGCTATCTTTTTGAATAGCTTGTTATGATAGTTCCCCGACCGCGATGTGTCTTTCATTTCGTGAACCGTCGCATACTGATGACACATTTCGTGTATCAGCGTTGCCGCTATCTCGTTGATAGGGCGGTGGAGCTGCTGTGCCGTCATATTCAATTCGTGTTCGCCGTCGTCGTCGGCGTTTTCACGCCAGACTTTGCCCTGCGACCACCAGCCGTTTGTTTTGTTGCGCTCGTCCGTCTGCACGGTGATTACAGGCTTTACAAGCTCCCCGCCGAACAGTTCGGCGTTTATGTGGTCGTATAACTTGCCGAGATATGCGACCGTCTCAATGTACTTGTCCGTTCCGTTTAACATTGTTTCGCTTTCTCCTTTGTCGAATATATTTGCCCGTATAGCCGTTAGCACAGCTTTTTATTAAACTTCCGTGTACCTTACAGCTTTAACGACCTTACCGTTATAAGCCCGCGCAAACATGTCCGCATGGTCTTTTTCATTTTCAAGGAAAAAACCAATATACTTACCGTCGCCTGTCCAAACTTCCCATACATAATATTTTTTCATTTCAGTTTCTCCTTTGCGTAATGCCGCCGCCCGTATTAGAACAATAAAAAAACGGTATAGAGCAGTTCCTTTACTGTTCTATACCATTGTAAAACTTTACCCTAAAAAAGTATTTTAAATATACGTTGGATGTTTGATTTTGTTAAAAAAATATGTTATATTAAAATAGGTATGTTATATTAAAATAGGGTAGAATTAGATAGTCATTAGCTGTGATTGCTCTTTGCTAAAGGTGTTTTTGTTTAGCTAAAAGAGAAGTTTATAAGGTGTGCTTCGTTTGGGGTTTTACGAGATAGATAAAGACTATTTTTCATTTTATACGTCTCCTCACAGCAAGAGTAGCGAGAATATGAAAAATTAGGCTTTTTTGAAATGTAGTCCAAAATAATATTATAAGCTGAAGAGGAATCTTGAAAATGAGTTTATTTAATGAAGTATATGCGGCCATTACTGAATTTTGCGGGATTACTTTGAATGAGATTTTTAATGCAACTAGAGGGGTTGATTGGGTAAATAAAAACACTATAAGCGGCTGGAAGACACGTGGTATTCCCCGCGAAAGTTATTTTGATATTTTGTGTGGTGCAGTAAAGAATATTTTGTGCGCTGATGAGCATAAGGTGGAATATTGCAAAAAACATCAAGGCGACCTAAAAAAGAGGCTGGAACCCATATGGCAAAAACATTCGACTTCTGTAGTACGTTGGAATGAGTCACGGGATGTAATTGAAAATATTCTAGAGATTCTTAAGGACGCCTATTATTTAAGTAAATTGCCAAAGCCGACTGATGCGAAAGAGGAAATTAAAAATGTTAAAAGATTAGTAGCCTTTGACCTTGACGGGACGCTTATCAAAGGATTCAGGTATTCCTGGACGATTGCATTTAAAGCAATAGGCAGTACAGGTAAAGAGGCTGTAAAATTTAAAGAGGACTTTGAATTTGGCAAAATTACATACCCTGATTGGTGTAGATCAGACTGCGAGATTTTGAGCAAGGGCGGACTTACTTTTGAAAAAGTGAAAGAGGAGGTAAAAAAGTCTGGTGCATCGCTAACCAAAAATTTAGTCGAAGCCATCACAAAGCTTAAAGCCAATGGTTGTAAAGTAGCTATAATTTCCGGCGGAGCAGATAGTGTGCTTTATTCGTTACTTCCAAATGTGAATGAATTATTTGACGAGATTTTTATAAATAAACTAATCTATAACAAAGATACCGGGATACTTGAAAAAATTATACCCACGTTATATGACTGGGACCGCTACGGTAATGGCGTGGAAGGGAAGCAAGCCGGTTTTAAACTCCTTTGTGAAAGATATGGGGCAAAACCTGAAGATTCTGTCTTTGTTGGCGATGATTTTAATGATGTGGGTGCTATGGAAATGGCGGGAATGAAAATTTTCTACTATAGCTATAGTCAATATGACCCGACAAGAGGGTTAGGCAGACGACCCGAAATTCGCAAAATTCCATCGGATGCAATTCATGAGCCAGGCAATGACTTAATGCGGGTTGCAAATAGATTTTTAAAGTGGGATTTTGGCGATATGGATTACATAGAGTAATATACTTAACTAAATATTATTTGTAAAGAGGGAAGTACCATATTTAAATGGTACTTCCCTCTTTTTGTAGTCAAACAAAAATCAAAACAAAAACAATCAAACGATGTATAGTAAATTTATAATCAATTCTAAAAAATATAATCAATCTAGGGACAATTGAATATCGATTGTATATTCCAAAATCAACCATTTTGCTCTTTACTTTTAGAAAAAGTATGCTAAACTATGGGCAAATAAAGTCGAACTATGGCGAATGTATAAGAGGTGTATATGGAGCACGCAAACAGAAAATATCGCTATGCAATAAAGCTTCTGCACGAGTTATATATTTATCTGAATGAAAGCTTTTTTGAAAGTGCACTTTCAAGTGAGCCCGTTATCACAATACAGTTTGACCCTACAGATAATATATTGGGCTGGTTTAAGCCCAAAGAGGTATGGGTAGAAGGCGACGGTTCACACGGTTCAACAGAAATGAATATAACGGCTCAGTACCTGAACCGCCCCATTGAAGTATAGCTTGCACAATGTTGCATGAAATGTGCCATCAATTGGCGTATGAAATGGGAATAAAGGATACATCCCGTCACGGGTATTACCATAACCACAATTTTAGAACGATAGCTGAAGCGCACGGGTTGATAGTAAAGCGTGTGCCTCAGTATGGCTGGACAGATACTTACCTTAAGCAATCTACATATCGGCTCATAAAAGAAAGATATCCGGATAAGGTAAGCCTAATTTTTCATAAAACACAGTTGGAACTCTATATGGATTGGTTAAAGGAGCAGGGTGTTGAGTCGTCGGATGAAACGAGCGCAAAGATTAGCGGAAAGGATCTGTTGGACAATTTCCTATCGAAGAGTACAAGCACTCGCAAGTATAGTTGCCCTCGTTGCGGCAATTCTGTTAGAGCAACTAAAGAGGTCTATATAATTTGCGGCGATTGTAATGCTAAAATGACGCTCGCACCCAAGAAAAAGTACCCTGCAAAGGGATAAAATAAAAACACAAGGAGGCTATTATGGACAACAATAAACTTCAGGCCAAGGATTTATTCGATGTGATGGTCGACACAAATTTAAAGGTCGATTCGCTGATTTCATCAAGTAAGACTGGCGGTATATCTAGGGCGGGGACTGTCGTCAATGTGGTGTTAATGGCGGTAGGGATGCTGCTTGCGACGGTTGCCTTGCTGCCTCAGATATTGACGGCAGTTGACCTCGCTTTTGTGACGAGTGAAGTGTGTGTGCTGTTGTTTGTTGGCTATGCTATATTTTCTTGCATAATTGCTGTGCTGACAAAAGTTAACACTCTTGTACGCTTGCTTACAATTTTAGTAGGAATCGCACCTATGGCCATCACTGTATTACTTATGGTGATATGAGTCTGATTAACACAAAGGAGAGGATGCGCTATGAGTGATGGTACCGATATACTCAAGAAAAATACAATATTTATCGAATCTCATCGCGATAAAACCCGTGGGTTACTGCGCAGTACAGACTTTGTCAACTGCGTAGGGCATTCTCTGCTGCTTACCGGCTGGAGTGTTGAAAGCATTATGAATTATTTCGCTTCCGGCGGGAAGAGACCGATAGAGTTAATCTCTATCGGTCAGAACAAAGCAGAGGAACACATCCAGGGTGAAATTGTTTCTCGTAAGACTGTATTTGCTAGTAGTGAGGGGGTGTTGATAGAGGATGATAAAATCTCTTTTCTTACGCCCGAGGGACTCTATATTAATATAAATCAGTACGATTATATACAAGAGCATGGTGGTCTGAATGCCAATCAGCTCTTTGCAAGTGCGGTTAAAAAAGATAGCGATGTAGAGGCCAGCTTTAAATTCCTTTCACGTAAAGAGGCGCAAACCCGGCGTGACCGTAATATCAATGTGCTGTACCTTGCAGGTCCTGTCATTCAATGGGATATGGAGGACACAAAAATACGCAACAAATACAATGTTGTAAATTCTCCGCTGTTCTATGTCTCAGTCAAAAGTGATGCCGCAAGCAAAGGTCGTCCTAAGGTAGTTCTGCTCGGTGGGCGTGTACAGGTAAATGCAACGTTGGCGCGCATAATAAAGACACAGCTTAAACTCGACTTGTTTGACGGCGTACCTACTGAATTTGCCTTTGCAGATTATAAACGTTACATTGATGTCGTAAAAACTAACTTAACCGAATACCCCGAAATTAAACTTCATGAAAATAACTTATATTTGTGTTTGCTGGATTCAACCAATGAACTTATATGTCAGGCTGTAGACAGGCGGATGAACGAGATTGTAAATAGCGATATTACGTCGGTATTGTCCGGCGCTAAAAGCTATGAACGCAAGTACCATGAAGGCTTAAACTTACCTGCCATATATCCGCTTCCCGCAGATGATTCGCAGCGCGAAGTAATAAGATACGCGCTTGCAGGTGACAGTATTAATTGCCATGCGGGGCCGGGAACAGGGAAATCTCAAACGGTAGTTAATGTAGCAATTAACTTGCTTATGCAGGGTAAACGCGTTTGTATAACCTCAGAGAAGGCTGCAGCTAATGAAGTTGTAAGAGATTATCTTGCGAGATGCGGACTTGACAAGTACTGTTTATATCTCGATAAAAAAGTCAGCGTGAAGGGCGTTATATCCCAGATCAAACGTTCTCTTGCGTTAGCGGAAGAATATGTCGATACGGAAGCTGCTTTGGCTGTTATCGCGGCGTATCACGAGGTATGTGATGAGTTTGAAAAGCTGAATCGTATATATGAAGATATACCTGAGCTTAATACAACCATCTACAACCTTATAGGAGAGGCTATGAGCAGTGTGGATCTAGCTTCTTCCGATTATGTGAATGTGCTGCCATTCAATTATAAACGTCTCCATCGTAAGATAAGTGAGTTCCAGACGCAATATCTTGATACCATAAGCGACGGCGAATGGAACGACTATTTGACACTCAAGACTACAGGGGACGAGGAAATAGATGAGCTTCTCACGCAAATTATTTCAGAGATTGAACTGTGTGGTATAAAATTTATATCACTAATCAATGATAAACATATTGCAAAGCACAATGTTGCCCTCAGTGTAAATTCTCAACTGGCAAGGTATTTTGCGCAAATCTATATACAGCGGTACAACCTGAGTGCCTATGGTAACCGTAAGCTTAAAATGCTCAATAAAAAGCTCGTTGAGACATCGGCAGCATTGCAAAATGTGAGCGCCCAGTTTGCCCGTCAAGAGTTAGGGCGCATGATTCGCGAAGCATCTAAGGGAAGCAAATTTGTTGAACTCTTAGACAGACTTGCGCAATCGCGTATAAGTCTCAATGACTTTTTCAATCGGTATGGCAGTGAAATTCTTAAGTTCTGCCCCATAATTATAGGAACACCCTATATTCTTGCCGCGCATGACAGTCTTAATAGTTTTGATGCAGTCATATGCGACGAGAGTAGCCAGTTCCCTGCAACTTCTGTATTTCCTCTGTTGGCAGCCAACAGGCAGTTGATTATATTTGGCGACCCTATGCAGCTTGATTTGACCTCATTCTTTACCCGTGGCGGTATTTACGCGGCAGGAGAGGGGGAAAACTTCGATTTGTCTGAAAGCGATAAATCGGTGTTACATGTTGCTCAAGGAAAGTTGCCCGGATGTCAGTTGCAGTTCCATTATCGCAGTAAAACAGAGCATCTTATAGCAGTATCCAATAAATTTTGCTATGAGGGATTGCTTAATGTGGCTCCCGACTATTATTTTGGCAGGGAAAATCTGCCCGACGATCTTGGGCTTGAATTAGTTGAATTGTCTGACCCCGAGATTTCTCAATACGGCGCAAATCTAAGTGAAGTGAAAACAATAGTTGATCGGGTTATAGATGTCAGACGCAGGTATCCTAATAAGGTTGTCGGGATTATAACGTTTAACGATACCCAACAAACAGCTATCAACGACGAGATAGACAAGCGAATTGACGATGATCCGAATCTTGCAGAGCTGCTCAATCTTGATGGCGAAGAACTGTTCCTGCGTACGCTGGAAGCGGCGCAAGGAAAGGAGGCGGATACTATTTTTATCAGCATAGGCCATTACAGGCGTAACACGGACGGGGCTATTGCCAAACAGATTTCCAATCTTAACACAGCAGGTGCTGTAAATCGGCTTAATGTCTTATTTACTCGTGCTCGTGAAAAGGTTGTCGTGGTCGTGTCCTTTTCATATAAGGAATTACGTAACACGCAGGACAAGGAGGGCATATATCGACTGTATGAGTATCTGCGCTATATGGACGGCGATACGTATGCTGTCTCAAATTCGTCGAGCAAAAAGTTGGTGGACAGATATAATAAAACCCTCGTAGAAATGCTTAAATCTTGTTTGGGCGAATATGATGTCTACGGCAAAGTTGGTAGTGCCAGCATGACGGTGGATGTCGGGCTGATAAAACCTGGTGAGCAGCATTACAATTGTGGCATTATTTTTCCGGACAAAGCACTTACCCCGAATACTATATGTACAAAGGTAAACGTGCTTGAACGTACCGGTTGGTGCATCATCCCGCTTTCGCCCATAACGTGTTTCACAAAGCCTGAGGTGTTTACCGAACAACTGCAAAAGGATTTGAGTGAAAATCTCCATTATTCTCAACCTGGCAATCAAGTGTTTTCGGTAAATGTAAAACCATCAAGATTGCTTATGCTGGAAGATTTTGCGGTGCAATCTTCCGAACCTGTAAGTGCTGACGAGCAATTAGCAGGCTGTGATTTTATGTCTGCCTATGCAGATGTCTGGCATAGTAACGTTGCCTCGGCCGAGGGTAAACAGCTAATAAAACTTGTTAAATCGGGCAATTCTCAGGCAAAACTTAAACTCTATATTATGAACATGCCACAGTTCATAGCAGAAGGAAGGCTTAATGACCTGCTCGATAAGGTTAAAGACCTTTATCTTGCAGAACACTTAACGAGTTATTTGTATGCGCGGCTTCTTTGCTGGAAGGGAGACCCCGCAGACAAATCGCTTGAAGATATGCTCTTTGCCGAAGCAAAGGTTCTGGGCATTAAAGTTGCTTAAGGAGGGTCTGATGCGTACATTGTTCAAAGGCACGGTAGTGCACGGGCAGAACGGTAATACTTATAAGATTATAAAATTAATTAGTCAAGGCACGGGGCAAGGCGATATCTATAAGGTTATCAATGCCCGCAAGGAAGTATTTGCTTTTAAGCTCTTCCATTCCGGAACGAAAGATTTCAATCAGAGATTGATTGAGCGCCTTATGCGGCGTGGACAAGTTTGTGAGGCGTTTGTTACTCCGCTTGACATCGTCGAGGTGGATGACCGTATCGGATATATCATGGAATATATAGGTCTGGAATATGTCAGCGCAGCCGTCCTTTGTAATGGAATAGAGAAGAATGGTATTATCGTCAATCTTCCCTGGGGGCTTAAGCTTGCCCTGCTTGCCCGCATAGTTGAATCTTTTATAATTCTTTCTAATGCTAATCTTGGCATAATCGATATTAAGTTTGATAACATAAAGCTCGATCTTAATAATTGCCAGATTAAAATTCTTGATACAGATACGATAATTCATGTCAACGATAAGGCATCTGTGCGCGGGACGGTTAGTTTTATGCCTCCGGATGTCATGACAAAGCGCAAAGCCCCTGATAAGGATAACGACAGCTTTGCAATTCCAACAATTATTTTTATGTCGCTTTATGGTTCCCATCCGCTAGATGGGAAACGTAGACTGTTGCCGTGTAATGAAAACATTGATATGTATCTCTTCGGCACTCATCCCGTATACGTATTTAACCCTACAGACTCATCCAACAGACCGCTTCCGCAGGATGAGTTTGGTCGAAACCAGCAGCAAACAATCGACAAACACAAAAAGTATCCCGATTATCTTAAAAAGGCAATGGAGGCGGTATTCGTCGACGGCCTCTATGACAGCAGAAAACGCCCTTCTATGAGTGATTGGCTCGATATTCTTGAGCGGCTCTATAACGATTCGTTTGTGTGTGAAAATTGCGGGGAAGAGCATTTTCTCGACACAAAAGATAAAATTTGCGGGGTCTGTAAGCAAGAGCTTTTAAAACCTATATTTATCCAATCAGATAAAGCAGTTCCGTTATTTAATGGCATGACGATATATTCGGATGATATATGGGCAACCACAGCTCACTATGAGGTGTTCAAGGTCGTTCCAACCAAATATGACGGAAGAATGGGGTTGCAACTCATGATTTTGGATAGGGCAAATTTAAAATTAGCTGGCGGCGATGTCAAAACATTTGTAAATGGCGAGGCAATACCTATCTTCCTCGATAGCGAGATAGAGATTGAATCCCACAATATAAAATTTATCTAAAAGGAGAACTTTTATGTCTAATTTCTGGCACAACAATTCTATTTCAAGGGGAGTGACTAAAGGTGCTCCCGTAGCAAAAGAAGATTCCCGTAACCCGCTGTATCTTTTATATTGCATAGACTGTTCGGGCTCAATGTCGGAAGAAACGATGATCTATTCAGAGGATGGCACTGCGAAGTATATTCCTAAAATTGTTCAGGCAAACGAGGGGTTCAGGCTTGCAGGAGAAAGTATTAATCGCTTTGCAAAGGAGAATGTGCGTTTCTTGCCCAAATGGCAAGTTATTCCATTCAGTACATATAGCAATCCTCTTTTTCCCTCTTTCGAGACCGTTCATGACCATTCATTGACCGAATCGCAGTTCACTGCAAACGGGTCAACCAACATTGAAGCCCTGTTTAATACAGTAGTCTCGTTCTTAACCAAAAAGCATCTCGGTAATTATAATCGGGCAGTCAATATTTTCCTCCTCTCTGACGGAATTCCCACCGATATAGATGGGTGGGCTCTCTCTGAGGATAAATATAAGCGGATAGTAGATAAATTCAAGGAATACCTTGAAAAGAATGACCTCGATCGCAGTGTAGAGCTGTATTTTATCACTGTCGGAGAGGCTGCGGAACCTTTTGGTAAGTACTTCGCCAGTGAAGAACATTGCTTCAGGGTTGAGGAAAGTCAATCAATAGCAGACGTAATCGACTGGGTTACGCGTGAAAGTCTGGCTGATGTTACTTCAGCGCCTACAAATCCTATCGATTTCAGCGATTATGA
>DVIU01000127.1 GCA_018711035.1 Candidatus Scatousia excrementigallinarum | reverse complement strand
ACGGTTTTCTTTGGATTATAAATAACATCATACACAACCGCACCCTCATTCAGAGTTTTCAAAACATTTTCTTCAATCGGCGTCATATCAGCAGAACGTCCGAGCATACCGATAGGAGTAGTGTTTACCAGAATTTGATATTTTGAAAGATCTCTAACAGCATCAATTTGATATGCAGTAAATGAAATATGAGGGAACTTTCTTCTCATATAAGCCATATAATCCATAGCATTAGGAATATTTCTTGTATAAACGCCTATTTCAGTAACCCCCAGATCAGACAACCCTAAAACAGCAGCACGGCTTGCTCCGCCTGTACCGAGAAGCGCGGCAGACACACCGTTTAGATTTATACCTGCCGGAATAGCTTTTCTGAATCCGACAGCATCAGTATTAAATGCACTAAATGTTTTATCAGAATTAATTCTTACAGTATTTACGGCTCCGGCAATATCTGCATATTTATCCACTTCTTGAACAAAAAGTGAAATAGGAAGCTTCAGCGGTATAGTCACATTAAAGCCGCTGTAATTGTTATGTTTTAAAAACTTAACTCTGTCAACCAGATCCTCCGGAGGAGTTTCGAGAATATCATAAGACGCGTCAATCCCGAGACTTTCAAAACCTGCCTTATGTATAACGGCAGAAAGCGAATGTCCGAGAGGATAACCTATTAAACCAAATTTATTCATCAGCAGTTTCCTCCGCTTTTGGTTCTTCGACAACACGTTTATATCCGCAAGAGCGGTTAGAACACTCTATTGTAGTGCCTTTTTTCAAAACTTTTTTTACAAGCAAAGCTCCGCAATCAGGGCATTCTTCTCCTGTCGGTTCGTTCCATAATGTAAAATCGCATTCCGGATACTTGTCACAGCCAAAGAAAACCGTACCTCGTTTTGATTTTCTTTCAACAATCACGCCTTTTTCGCATTTCGGGCATTTGACACCTGTTGAACGGCGGTAAGGTTTACGGAATTTGCAATCCTGATTAGTACATTCCATATATTTACCGTAAGGGCCGGTTTTAAATACCATGTCAGAACCGCATTTTTCGCATTTTTCTTCGCATTTTTCAGCTTCGGCAGGGGTTTGTACTGCACCTTCCGCCATAGCATTCAAAGACATTACCGTTTTGCATTCAGGATAACCCGAACAGCCGAGGAATTGGTTTCCCTGACGGCTTGTTCTTACAAGCATAGGCTTACCGCAGTTAGGGCACATAACATTTGTTTCAATCCTAACCCGCTCGCCGTTTTGCATTGCCTCGTTTACAACCTGAATAAAAGGACCGTAAAAATCTTCCAGAACTTTATTCCATATAGCTTTTTTCTCTGCAATCTGGTCTAATTTAGTTTCCATGCCTGCTGTGAATTTGTAATCCATAACATCCGTAAATTGAGCAACAAGCTGTTTACAGACAGTACGCCCCAAAAGAGTAGGGGCCAGGGCTTTTTCAAGTTTTTCAACATAACCGCGTGTCTGAATTTTAGTAATAATAGATGCATAAGTAGACGGACGGCCGATACCGTATTCTTCTAACGCCTTAACCAGAGTAGCTTCAGAGTATCTCGGAGGCGGCTGGGTAAAGTGTTGTTTAGGTGTAACTTTTCTACAGGTAAGAATATCATCTTTTTGTAAATCAGGAATTTTTTCTTTCGGAGCGTTGTCTTCATCAGCAGTTTCATTGTAAAGTTTCAGGAAACCATCAAACATAACCTTGCTTGTGCTTGCTCTCAAAGTATAATCGCCTGCCGTAATCTCTACTGCTTTATTTGCAATTGTAGCGTTGGTCATTTGAGAAGACATAAATTTATTCCATATTAATTTATACAACCGGTACTGCTCGTTTGAAAGGTACTGTTTAATACTGTCAGGAGTACGTTCCGGATAAGATGGACGGATTGCTTCGTGTGCGTCCTGAACATTTTGTTTTCCTTTTACATAAACATTAGGTTTTTCCGGATAATATTTTTCACCGTAGTTGTTTAAAATAAAATCCTTAGCCATAGCCTGAGCATCGTCGGAAATTCTTGTACTGTCGGTTCTCATGTAGGTAATCAAACCGACCGCACCGTTTTCAAGCTCAATACCTTCGTACAATTTCTGTGCAATCTGCATTGTTTTTTGTACGCCGTAACCGAGTTTTGAAGACGCCTCTCGCTGAAGGGTTGAAGTTATAAAAGGCGCGGTTGGTTTACGTTTTGTTTCTCTGTTTGTAATCTTTGAAACCTTGTATTCGGTTGACTTATCAGCAAGAAATTCGACAATCTTTTGAGCTTCTTCTTCATTCGGAATTTCAATTTTTTTATCTTTATATTTTGAAAGCTCTGCCTCAAAAACTCCGCCTTCTTTTTCGAGTTCAGCATGTATTGACCAGTATTCAACGGGTACAAATGCTTCAATTTCTTCTTCTCTTTCACAAATCATTCGAAGTGCAACAGATTGCACACGTCCTGCGGAAAGGTGATAATTACCCAAACGCTTCCACAACACAGGGCTTAATTTATAACCCACAAGTTTGTCAAGGATTTGGCGGGTTTGTTGTGCTTTTACCCTGTCCATATCAATCGCACGCGGATGTTCAACCGCATATTTCACGGCTTTTGGCGTAATTTCATTAAACTCTATTCGGAAAACTTTATCGTCAGGCACATTCAATACCTGTCTTACGTGCCATGCAATAGCTTCTCCCTCACGGTCGGGGTCAGAAGCAAGGAAAATTTTATCACTTTTTTTTGATAAATCATTCAGTTTTGTGACGACTTTTTTCTTTTCGGGAATAACGACAAATGACGGCTCAAACCCCTTATTTACATCAAAACCTAAAACATTCTGAGGCAAATCCCTGATATGGCCGAAACTTGCTTCAATAGTATAACTGTCCCCTAAAATTTTTCTTATTGTTTTCGATTTCGCAGGAGACTCAACTATTACCAGTGCCTTTTCTTTTTTAGATTTTGATTTTCCGGAAGTTTGTGTGCTGGTTGCTTTTTCTGCTGCTGCCGCTTTTGCCATTTATATTTTATACCCTCTTATATCTGTCGCCTGTTACCTGTTTTATTATGCCTTTAAGCTCCATGGTTGTCAAGTTTGTCAATAAATCAACGGTATCAATCTTCGTTTCCGCGGCAATTTCATCAAAGCCTTTTTCTTCCAGTTCAATTGCCTGCATAATTTTTTCTTCCTCCGGAGACAATCCGCCAAGGTCTATCTTTAATTGTTCTGCCGGCTTTACTTCCCAATTAAGTGCCTCTAGAATGTCTTCCGCTTTCGTTACGAGAGTTGCACCGTTTTTAAGAAGTTTATAAATACCCTCCGTATTCGGGTTTGAAATAAGCCCCGGAATACACATCAGTTCCCTTCCCTGCTCGAGACAAAGGTTAGATGTAATCAATGCTCCGCTTCGTAATGAAGCCTCCGCAACAAGTGTTCCGTATGAAAGGCCGGATACAATTCTGTTTCTTTGCGGAAATCTAAATTTCAACGGCTGAAATGTCGGATAATATTCCGTAACAACAGCACCTCCAAGCTTTTCGATTTTTTCATACAGCCGTTCATTTGATGATGGATAGATAAAATCAAAACCGCTTGCAATAACACCTATAGTTTTTAAATTATTATCCATAGCGGCTTCATGAGCGGTTGTGTCAATTCCGGCAGCGAGACCGGAAACAATACAAATATCTGTTCCAGATAGTTCTGCGATAATCTTTCTAACAGCATCTTTTGCATGGTGGGTAGATTTTCTTGAGCCGACAACTGCAAGAGTTCTTTCAAGATTACAGTCAAAAAGTTCTCCCTTATAATACAATACAGCAGGCGGGTCGGAAATCTGTTTCAGCATTTTAGGATATTTGTCATCTTCAAGAGTCAGATAATTAATACCACGGTTTTCCACGCCGTACAAGGCTTTATCAGGATCAATGTTATCCCGCTCTCTTAGAAAGGTTTCAACACGTCTCACGCTAAGCCCGTCAATTTGCGAAAGCTCTTTTTTGCCGGCATTAAAAGCTTCCTCTATATCTCCGAAATAGTTATAGAGTCTGTGTATAAAATTACTGTCAATTTGTTCTATTGCGGAAAACGCAACCCAGAATTTATTTTTCATTTGTCGTTTTCTTTTTAATTCTCTCTACAAGTTTTGTAATATTAGCTTTTTCTTCTTCAGGAATACCCATTTCCATATAGTCTTCAAAATATTCTACAGCGTCCTCGTAATCCCCTCGTGCAAGGAAAAGTATTGCGACTTTTTTATACGCCTGATAAAAACCGTCGTCCCTTGCTATAGTTTTCAGGTAATTTGAAATAGCTTTGTCAATTTCATCATTAGCTTCATAAGCCTGTGCCAGATAGAAATAAATCCACTGGTTATTTTCTTTAAATTCAAGTACATTTTCAAAATTTTCGATTGCAGATGCGTAATTTCCGAGTTCAAAATGAACCTTGCCCAAATCATAATAAGCATCGTAATTTTCAGGCTGAACTTCAAGAATTTTTTCGAGCTCATCAACAGCTAAATCAAGACGGGAATCTTCCATATAAAATCTTGCAAGATAATGTCTCAAAACCATATTATCAGGAATTTCATATATTCCCTGACAGAGAAGTTCAATCCCGTTTCCGTAATCTTTCGTTTTAAAATATACATCAGCAAGGTTTATGTATGCCTGAGGAAGTTTAGGGTCTAACTCTAGTGCTTTGAGAAAATTATCCTCTGCCTTTTCGTTGTTGCCGACACTGGCATAACACTGGGCAATATTATTATAAACTTCTGCTGTCGGCTTCTCTGTCTCCAGTACAGAGCTGAAAATATCAATGGCTTTTTCATATTCGCCTTTATTATATAATTCAATTGCTGTATTAATTTTATCACTCATATTTACAATCCCAATCCTACACTATCACCCTGATCTTCCGAACCGTTTCCGATATTTCTGATAACAGTTCTGGTGTTTCCTTCTGCATGGAAATCTTTAGGGTTAAGCATCATCTTCATTTTATCAGCATAAATAGTTCTTACGCCCTGCGTAATACTTGAACGTCCTACAAAATAAATATCGTTAGGTTTATTAGTTTTCTTATCAGGATATACATTAATTTTCGGCCCCACTGCATAATAATCTTTATACCATACCCTTACATTTCCGCTTGCGCTGAATGTATCTTTATCCTGTACATATTCCTGCATATTTGATTTTAACACGAGCTTTGTACCGTCTTCCATCAAAACATTAGAAGTTGTATTTCCGGTTGCGGTAAGTATTTTTGTTGCTTCATTATAGTAAAATTTATCTGCAAAGGACTCGTTTGTTTCTCTCTTAACACGGCCGTTTCCGATAAGTTCAAGGTCTTTTAAATCACCGTTTTTATCTGTTTTAATAATTGCTTTATCCGAAAATGTTTCAATTTCCTTATACTTAATCGTTACCATACCGGTTGCAGTCATAACTCCTGTTTTTGTATTGTATTCCTGAACATCAGAGTTAATCACGACAATAGGAGTTTTACCGTCGAACACAACAGATTGGGTGTCACCTTCTGCTCGCACGACTTTTGTAATCAAAGATACTTTTAAAATATTTGCTTTTACTTCACGTTTTTTATTCTTTTTAATTTCATACGCGTAAGGTTTATCGTAAAAAGTAGCGGTATCGAGCTGCTGGTTTTCATCCATATTAACATCGGCGGACTCACCGACAACTTTTAAATCATCAATTGAAACATTAACGTTGCCGTCAAATTTAATCTTATTCTCGCTTTCAGCATAGCTCTGAGATTTAGATTCAATCACCAGATCCGACGCCTGAACTATTAGCCCTCCAGCAAATATTAATAAAGTAATCGCGATTAATATTTTCTTCATTATTTCTCCTTGTTGTCATACAGTTTTGAAACCGCATTTCCTTTAATTTTAAAGTCATCATAACCCGGGCTGATTTCAACTTCATCAGCAGTCGCATATAAATCCTGACCGCGGGTGATTCGAACATTTCCTCTTGCGATAACAGGTTTGTCGCTGCCTGACCATGTAAGCCTGTCCGCTTCAAGAACAGTTCCGTCTTTGATTACAATTGTTGTATCATCATACATTATAATCTGTTTTTTCTTTTCATTATAAGTTCCTTTAGAAGATTCAAAACTCATTGAAACCTCATTATCATCGCCATAAAAATTTCCGATACAGTTATCAAGCATGGCAACACCGTTTGTACTGTCGTAGTTGCCGGTATCGCCGTAAATTTCCCAGTATTTTTTTTCATTTTTGGTTTCTGTCAGGATAATACCGTTGATTAAAGCTTCCTGTTTATCTTTCTGTCCGGAGAGCTGGCTTCTGTTGAAGTTATGTGTAATAACTCCGGCAGATATAAAAGCCCATAACAAAAGCCCCAATATCGTTGCAAATCCTAACAAATAAGCTTTCTTCTTTTTACTCAGATTTTTCCAGTTCATAAGAAAATGGTAGCATGAAAAACCCCAAAAGACATGTTTTGTAAAAAAATATCAAGTAAGATCTCTTACCAAGGATAATCGTTTGGTATTTCCCAACCGCTATCCTGAATAAGTTTTGTACAATAATTATGAGTAATACCTGCACAACCAAATCTAGAATTTGACAAAAGACCTTCCCGAGTTCCGTCCCAGTTGTAAGTATAAGGCTCGACTAATAATGAATATTTATCAGGATTAACATTTTCTGCCCTGTTTTTATGGAATTGAAAAGCAAACCTTGTTCTTTGGGAATAACCTTTACTAATATTTTTTGCTTGAGGATAAAACTCTATATCCATACCCTGTGTACCTCTTAACAAAAAAGCAGATCCGTCCGGCAAGTAAACAGCAACATAATTATAGGTACCATTAATTTCATCTTCCTTCTGAATTTCTTCAACTTTTAGGGATTTGATATATTTTCTCAGATAAGTATCATAAAAAACCAAAACTTCTTGAGAATTATTTGAAGCAGGATATGTCCAGTAGATCGTATCACCATTATCAATGATAGATTGCTGAACTGCCTGATTAATTAAGGTATAAAACTTCTTAAGGCTTGTTGCAATTACTTTTTTTTGATGTCTCTCTATAAGTACAGGCATTGTCATTGAGGCGACTATTCCAATTATTCCTAAAGTTATCAATACTTCTGCTAAAGAAAAAGCACTTCTATTTTTCATAAGTCCTCCGTTTATATAAATATTTTCATTTTACATTTTTGCAGCAAAAATCACCGTGTCAGTCGGCACGGCTTTCTTTTCGGATGCTTGTTACGGAGGTTTGGTGGTAAATGCCTTCTCCGTAAAGGGTTTAGGTTGCCCCCCCCCCCGTAATCCACGCTATTGCTATCTTTTGCATTCCTTCCTCCTTTTTTATTTATTATAACATATTAACTATAGCCTTGCAACTTCAATGTTCTTAATATAACTCGCACGCTCATTATGTTTGAGATATAATTTACAGCAGGAGATGTCTTAGTTTTTAAGGAAAGAGGTATTTATGGCAATCAGATTTGACGCCGGGGAAGTCATAACCGCAATGGTTACTCCGTTTGATAAAAATAGGGAAATCGATTACAACAAAGTTGAAGAACTTACTAAGTACTTAATCAGCCACGGAAGCGATACTTTACTCGTTGCCGGTACAACTGGAGAAGGGCCTACTCTTACTCACGAAGAAGAAATTGAGGTTTTAAGCACAGTTAAAAGGGCTAATGCAAATAAGGCCAAAGTTATTATGAATGCAGGTTCTAACTGCACAATGACAGCTATAAGAACTGCAAAACTGGCTCAAAAAGAAGACGTAGACGCCATTCTTTCCGTTGTTCCGTATTATAATAAGCCTTCTCAAAAAGGTATGATTGAACACTTTTCGGCTATTGCTAAAAGTACTGACTTACCAATTATTATTTATAATATTCCTTCCCGTACCGGAGTTAATATGCTGCCTCAAACCGTAGCTGCACTTGCAGAAGAATTTAGCAATATCGTCGGTATAAAACAAAGTTTTGCTGATATGGATGCTATTACAGAGATGAAACTTATATGCCCTGACGACTTTGCCGTTTACTCAGGGGATGACAGCCTTACACTGCCTATGATGTCTCTCGGCGCAAGAGGGGTTGTTTCAGTTGCGTCACACATATTCGGGCCTGAATTAAAATCTATGATTAGAAATTATAAAACAGGTGAGTTTTTAGCTGCTCTTAATATGCATAAAAAACTCTATCCCGCTTTCAAGAAACTCTTTATGGCTCCAAATCCTGTTCCCGTAAAGGCAGCTCTTGCTCATAAAGGTATTATTGAAGATTACGTACGCCGTCCGCTCGTTGAACTTTCTGAAAACGAAAAAATAGAATTATTCAACGTTCTTGACAGTGTTAAAAATGATTAGCCTATAAGGCTATCAAATTAAGTTTTATTTTTTAATAAAATTTATAAAATAAATAAAAGCACAGTTAAAAGAGGATAAAAAAGTGAAAAACAAAATTATCATGTTTTGGGCAATTGTACTTATTGTAATAGTTTCAGTAATTACAATTTTCGTAAAACCAACAAAACTCGGGCTTGATTTGGTCGGGGGTTCCCGTCTGGTAATTGAAGCCGAAACAACAAAGAATGTTCCTGTAATCACTCAGGAAGTAATGGACAGATTACAGTTCGCAATTGAAAACCGTGTTAACAAACTCGGTGTTGCTGAAACGGTTGTTCAACAAATCGGAGAAAAAAGATTATTAATCGAAATTCCTAATGTTACAGACCTAAAAGAAGCTAAAGCTTTCCTTGGTGAAACTGCACAACTGGAATTTAAAAAAGAAGCAATCGGCCCTGACGGAGTTCAAACATGGGTTGAAACAGGTTTAACCGGTCAGGATTTGGCTAAATCTACTCTTACTACAGACGCTGCCGGACACTGGGTTGTTTCTTTGGAGTTCAAATCAGAAGGTTCTAAAAAATTCGCTGATTTAACAAAAGAATTAGTTAACAAACCTATGGCCATCTTCTTCAACGGAGATCTGGTATCCGCCCCTAACGTAAATGAACCGATTTACGGAGGGAAAGCTCAAATTTCGGGCGGAGACAGCGGATTCGCTTATGAAGAAGCTGAAAGAATGGTTAACCTTTTAAATGCCGGAGCATTGCCTGTGCCTGCAAAAATTGTTGAAGAAAATACCGTTGGCCCTACTCTCGGTGCAGACAGTATCGCTAAATCAAAAGTTGCAGGGATTATAGGTTTAGGATTGGTAATGCTGTTTATGGTGTTCTATTACAGGTTACCAGGGTTGATTGCAGATGTCGCATTAATAATTTACAGTTTAATTTTATTTGCATTATTTAAGGCTATTCCTGTAACTTTAACACTTGCCGGTATTGCCGGTTTTATCCTGAGTATAGGTATGGCAGTTGATGCGAATATTCTTATATTTGAACGAACAAAAGAAGAATTACGTGCAGGAAGAAACCTTTTCACTGCAATTAATTCAGGTTTCGATAGAGCATTCACAAGTATATTCGATTCAAACATGACAACAATCATTACCTGCGCAATTCTTTATATGCTTGGAACAAGTATTGTTAAAGGATTTGCTCTCACTCTGGCACTCGGTGTAATTGTCTCGATGTTCAGTGCAATTACAATAACCAAAAACTTCATGCACTTAATCTTTGGTACAGGTGAATTAAAATATCCTGCTTTGTTCGGTTTACGTAAAGATGAAATCGGTAAAGGATTTGAAGTTTCAGAAACTAAACGTGAAAATGCACGTTTTGGTATTTTAGATTAACAGACACTGTGTTCGCACGGAAAATAAGAGGTAAATTAAAAATGAATGAAATAACATCAAGACACTTAATTGATATAGTAAAGTACAGAGTCGTTTGGCTTTGTATTTCGGCTATCCTGCTTTTACCGGGTGTAATTTCACTGGTGTATTCCACTATACATAATGAAAATCACATTCCGTTGAAAGTTGGTATCGATTACACCGGCGGTACAATTTTACAGTACGGTATTAACAAAAATATTACTAATGAAGATTTGAGTAAAACCCGTGAAGATTTACAAAGTATCGGGATAGAAAACCCGTCTTTACAAATACTTCATGCTAATTCAGAATCTTCTACAAAATCTGATTTGAAAAATATTATTTCAATTAAAACTAAGTTTATAGGCCAGGACGAAGATACAGTTAATAAAATTACAGAGACCCTCTCCAAAGATTATACAAATCCGGAGTTGATTTCAGTAAGTTCTGTCGGCCCGACATTAGGAAAAGAATTATTTAAAAATTCTCTAATCGCATTAAGCCTTGCATTTCTAGGGATTATCGCATATCTTTCAATAAGATTTAAGTTTGACTATGCGCTTGCCGCCATTCTGGGTATAGCTCACGACGTATTGTTTGTGGTAGGTATATTTTCTTTACTGGGCTTATTATATAACGTTCAGATTGATGGCTTATTTATTACAGCAATCTTAACAGTCGTCGGGTTTTCCGTTCACGATACAATCGTTGTGTTTGACAGAATTCGAGAAAACCTTCGTTATTACTCTAAAAAAATGTCTTTCGGCGAAATTGTAAATGCATCGGTTAACCAGACACTTGCGAGAAGTATTAATACATCTTTAACAACGTTAATAACATTGGGTGCATTGTACTTCTTCGGAGGAGTTACAACAAAAGACTTTGTTCTTGCTATGATTCTGGGTATCGCAATAGGAACTTACTCAAGTATTTTCTTCTGTTCTGTACTGGTTGATATATGGGAAGACAAAAAAAATAATAAAGCTCCTGCTTCAAAAACAGCAGCTACTGTATAATTTAACATAAAGAGAAAAGACATTAAAATGTCTTTTCTCTTTACAAGAAAGGAAAAAAAAGTATGCGAAAAGGAAAAGTATTTGTTGCAATGCCATTTGAGGATAAATTTTTTGAAACATTCGAAATATTAAAAAATAAATTTGAAAAAGATTTTGAATTCATACATGCTGGAGAAACTCCTAGTCAACAAAATATCTTAAAAGATATCCTTCAAAATATTAATGACTCAGATGTTATTATTGCAGATTTAACAGGATTAAACCCTAATGTATTTTATGAACTTGGTATAGCCCATACATTAAATAAAAAAGTAATAATTATAACAGAAGATATTAATTCCTTACCATTTGACTTAAAATCATATAGGGCTAAAGAATACAATAAAAATTATATCGAATTTGAAAAACTTCTTGAATATTTAAACCAGAATTACACGGTGCTATTTCAGGAGAGATTATTTTTAGTAATCCAGTAAATGACTTCCTTATAAAGGATAAGAAAAAAGTTATAAACACAATCAATTATAACATACCTCAAATTAAATCGGAAAAAGGTTATCTTGATTTTATTGCAGAGATAGAGTCTAACTCTACTATTCTAGAAAATAATCTAACAAGAATGACTAATGACATAGAAGATATTACAAAAGTCGCTTATGATGCAACTAAACAAATTCAAATGGAATATAAGGGTAATTATTACAAAGGGTATAATCCAGTTTTTATAAGGGAACAAGCTAAAAAAATTGCAACATCACTTAATAAATTCAGTACAAACTTAAAAAAATATAATCATGAAAACATAGATATATGGAATAAAATTGAAAAAGATTCCTTTGGACTTTTAGAAAATAAATTTACACTGCAAGAAGAGAATCAAGAAAATCTAAAAGTATTTCTTGATTCATTAAATGACCTGAAACAACAATTTTATCCTGTATCTGATTCAGTAATGGCGTTTAAAACTGAAATTGAAAACTTGAAAGGTATGGAACAAACATTGACACAAGCTGTTAAATTTTGTTGCACCTATTTAACGGAATTTTTGAACTTTTTAGTTCAAATAGAATATTCTGTAGATAGACTAATAGATAAAAGCAAGTTGATTATAAAACCAGAAGAATGGATGGAAGTGGAAGTATAAAAGTTAAGTTATAATACAGCTTTTATGGCGGAAATCATTCCTTCTGCCGATGCAAGATTTTTTCCTGCAATATCAAACGCGGTTCCGTGACCGGGGGAGGTTCTTAGTATATCCAGCCCGATTGTCATATTTACGGTTTCATCACCTGCAACGGTTTTTATAGGTATTAAGCCCTGGTCATGATAATTTGCAATATAACAATCATACGGACAACCTTCCCCTGCAAAAAAAGCTTTTCCGGCCGCTACAAACAAAGTATCCGCAGGTAAAGGTACAGTTATATCTACGCCTTTTGTATGCAGGATGTTTACGGCGGGTTGTAAGATTTCTATTTCCTCTCTGCCTAGAATTCCGTCTTCACCGGAATGTGGGTTAAAACCGCAAAGTGCAAATTTAGGATTAACAATATTCAGATGGTTTATGAAAAATTCTCGAAGATTCAGAACTTTTTCGATTACTGCTTCCTTTGTGAGATTAATACATTTTAATGCACAATGGCGCGTCAAAAGGAGCACCCTGAAGTCTCGTGCTATAAAAAGCATTTCTGCAAGCTGACCATCATGTGATAAAAAATGCTGTAAAATTTCTGTTTGGCCGTTATAAATATGACCTGCCAGATGAAGCGCATTTTTGGCAACCGGAGCAGTTACAATTGCTTTAGGTTTAATTTCACAAACCTTTTTTAAAGAACGGAATGAAAACTCTCCGGCTTCCTTTGTAACCATTCCGGCTCTAATATCACTTTCATAGGGAATTTCAATAATTTCATAATTACCTTTAAGTTTACCGTAGCAGTCAAGAACTTTTTTATTTGAAATAAGCACAAGAGATTCATCCGGCAATGAAAGCCGGTTTAAAGCTTTAATAGTAATTTCTGCACCAATCCCGTTGGGATCGCCGGTTGTAATTGCAATTTTATTTTGATATTTATTCATGGTTTTCAAAATATTTTAATATATCAATTAAAGTATTTACCCCGCCCAGGTTGCCTGATTTTGTGACAATCCAGCGTGCATTATGATCCATACTGAGTGCAATTGCAGGAGCAACTTCATCAATAAGCTGCAACTGGTTTGCTCCGATTGCTTCACAGCATTTATAAGATGTTTCACCGCCCAGAGTAATTAAAATAACATCTTTTCTTTCAATAACTTCTTTTGTAAGTTCTGCCAAAAAATCTGTTATTACATTTGCCAGACCGGATTTTGTTAATTCAGCATTAAGAGAATCTTCGGAAAAACCGTCGAAATCACGTATTAAATCAGAGGTGTGAACAACTACAATATTATTACTGCCAAGATTATTCACAATCCTGTTTACAAGTTCTGTAGAAACTCCATTAAGAACTGTTTTCATGTCTAAATGTATAACAAGCACATTTTCAAAATCATCTGATTCTTCAAGCCGTGAGATTTGGTTAGAAGTAATCTGGGTTGCACTGCCTGAAATAACCAGTTTTGGCAATTCAGGAAACGTCTTTGCAAAATGCTCCTGTTTTAAATCAGGAAGCCACAAATCACTCAGCACCTGAGCGGCAGCAGCAGTTCCGGTGGGTAAGATATTATAATCAGATTTTCCAATGGCTAAAACTATCTGTTCAATATCTACAGTAGAAACAGCATCAACTACAATAAGTTTCTTTCCCGCACCGATTAATTCTTTAAGCTGTCTTAATATCGGGCCTGCACCTTTCATTACGGTTTTAAGCTCTATGGCTGCTACTAAATCCTTATTATCCTCATGTAATTGAGATTTCAGCAAAGTTGGCAAATGGGACTCAAAAATTGGTGAATGAGGGTCTCTTGCCATTTCAGTTCTTTCAATAGGAACCCCTTTCAAAAGATGATAACCGCCAACAGTAACCCTGCCTTCAGCAGGAAAAGCTGGTATAATTACAGCAGCATCCAAATCCAAAACTTCAAGCATTGCAAGAACTTCAACAGAGATATTACCTCTAACGGTTGAGTCTATTTTTTTATAATAATAATCAGGATTAATATTTTGTTTTAAAAAATTAGTTGCCGACTTTGTTTTTTCATAAGCAGCCTGAGGGTCAATATTTCGAGATTCAGTTGAAATTGCCCATGTTTGGGTAGACTTCAAATTCACAGGAACGACATCCTCATCCAGAAGAATTTGAGTATTCGCACCTTTTAATTGAAACTGCAAAGCCGTATCATTAGCACCTGTTAAATCATCGGCCACAATCCCGACAACATTCGAATTAATCATCATAATACTTCAGAATCTCTTTTTGAACCAAGCAATCTGATACCGGTAGCAACAACCAGGAAGTTTTCTCTTTCATTACCTGTTGCCTTATCAGTCCATTTACTTTGAGCAATACGGCCTTCTACAGCCAGTTGAGTACCTTTTTTCACATATTCGCCTGCAAATTCAGCCTGTTTATCCCAAACATCAATATTAAACCAATCTGTAGTTTCTGATTTTGTTTTAGCGTCCCATCTGTTTACAGCAACCGAAAAATTTGCTTTAACTTTACCTGATTCAAAATATTTAATTTCAGCATCTCTGCCTACACGTCCAACGACTACTACTGAATTCATTAGTACCTCTTTTCTGTCTAAATTTTACTACGCAAGCGCGTGAGCATGATTACATTTTACAATAAAAAAAGAACTTCTGTAATTTTAAGATGTTTTTTAAAGAAATGTAAAAAAAAGCGGTGCATTGCACCGCAGTTATAGAACATCAATTAATTACACAAACCGCTGCGGTCTTGCTGATATTAGGCCCTGACCAGGATGGATTACCACGCTCAGCATTAACCCAATCTGAACCGGAAGGATTAAAAGTTCTTTCATAAGCAGTTGAACTGGAAGATTCTTGCCCCGACCATATCGCAAAGGTCTCGCCTTCCGTAAATCCCAGAATCGGTGCTGAGCCCTGAGAATATTTAAGATTCACATAATATTCCTGCGATGGTAAAAGCTTGGATAAGTTAGGATCTCCGCTGTAAATAATATATGCCATATTTACTAAATCATTGTAGTTTGGAAGTTTATCTACCCCTCCGCATGTGAAAACTGCACCTACCCAGTCATCATTATCATAATGACAGTTTTTTATTCCATATAAATCTTTTTTTTCATTACATTCTTTTGATGTAATTCGAGGTGGCACAATTGGACAGCTAAATTTTTTGCCTCCCGCTTCAAAGAAGCCTTTATCATTACAATTTTCTACAATTTCTTTGAATGCAGCCGAACCATACCAATCACTATCCGAGATTGAGAATGATATGTGTTCAGGGGTCACTTTATATTTATCATCGTCACCGGCTTTCACGGAGCTTATTAACAGGTCATAGCTTCCGCTTGGCAGCGAGCACAATCTTGCATAATCCGAACTTGCTGTCATTTCTTTGTCGCCGTTTATTACGTAACTTCCGCATAAGTTCGCGCTTCCCGCTGGACAATCCACGTTCAGTTTCGCACAATATGTTTTCTCTACCAATGATACATCTAAACTTATATCACTTCCATTCAAAGTCACTGTCTGTGTCGTCCAGTTTGATGTGTAATTATTACTCGGGACTACATTCACGGTATAGCTGCCGGATTTGAGATTACACGCCAAGTACTCATTGCCGCTATTTGTGAAAACACCGCCGCTTACGCTGTAACTTCCACAAATGTTTGGATTATTTGCACAGTTTACATTTAACTTTATACACGCTTTCGGCGCTTCTGTAAACGTTACGCTCGTTTCTTCATCTTTTCCGTTTATTGTTATACTTTTCTGATTGTTCTGCCAGTTTGAACTCCAATCAGGCGAGGGTACAGCGGTTAA
>DVIU01000126.1 GCA_018711035.1 Candidatus Scatousia excrementigallinarum | reverse complement strand
CATTCCCGTCGTACTTAAACCCTATCACCCCCTGCGCGTCGTAGTAGTATTCGAATACCTTATCCCCGACCTTTTCCGCGAGGATCTTCGTTCCGTCCGTATAATAGGCATGCGTTACTCCGTTCACGGTCTTTTCCTGCCGCACTCCGTCCATATCGTACAGATAGCTGTCGCTTCCGCAGCTTGCGAGCATTCGCCCGCGCGTCCACGTCAGCGTTTTGCCCTTGTAGCTCGACGGATTCCCCAATGCGTCGTACCCGCTTATGCTCTGCGTTACTCCGTTTTCCGTCACCGAGGTCAGGCGCTTGTTCGAATCGTAAGCATACGTCCTCGTTACCCCGCCCGTAAGAGAGTTGCCTGTCGTGTAGTTATACGACGTCACTTTTTCGATATATCAGAATTCGCCGTACAGAGAATAGTACCTTTGTCGGATGCTCGCTTTCCTGTGATTGATAGTACCTCTGCCGATTCCGAGTTCCGCACATACTTCGGCTTGCCTCATTCCGTTCATATAGCAGTTGAGTATGGCGAGTTCCAGAGCGGATAACTGTAACGCCGCTACGAGTTCGTCGTATTTGCCGTAATCGGTCTGTTCTTTCTCAAAGCAGTTCACGGGATCCATCGGCAGAGCCTTATAGTCCGTAAAGTCTATGTATTCGACCTGTTTATGGCTGTCAGGTCTTTTGCGTAAAGAGTCAATAAAACGGTCTACTTCGCGGTAACATGCGAGTTTAATGGTAATGTCTTTTCCTTTGCGGTCTTTGCCGTAAATTTCAGATACCTTTCTGCCTTCGAATTGGTATAGAAAGCACATAGCCGTCTGTGCGCAATCGTATCCGTCCGATATGATATAGTCTATTTCGTTCATGTGGTGCAAGTCTTTTATCTATGACAACAGAATCGTAAAGTTCCGCTATTATCAGGGGCTCTTCCAAGCCCGCTACCGCAGGCAGGGGTATAACATCGAGGTCGCTTCCAAAGACTTCGACACGATGAAAAAGAAATTCATCGAGAAACTCATCGGGCAAGCCGAGGTACAGGATATACCCGTCGCAGATCCCAAGCGCAGGACTGCCAAGACCGTTCTCTTTGCAGATTATGCCAAAGACTGGCTCAAACTCAAAGAAAAGACGACGAAGCCTTCCACATTCAAGGAATACTCCCGTATGTTCGAGGTCAACCTGCGGCCGACGTTCGGGCATCTGCACCTTTCGGAGATCACCCGCCCGCTCGTGCAGCAGTATCTCTTCACGTTCGTGGAGGCAGGAAAGTACAGGACAGCGGAGAAACTCAAACTCATGCTGAACTGTATCTTCGATATGGCTGCGGAGGACTTCAATCTTCCTTCTCCGATGAAGAAAATCGTCCTGCCCTACCACGAGAGCAAGAAAGGGAGCGCATTGACGAAGGACGAGGAAAAGAAACTCGTGGAGTACTGCCGAAACAGGAAAGACGATGTAGCGAGCGCGTTGCTCGTACTGCTTTATTTCGGACTTAGGCAGAGCGAGCTGCCGACCTTAAAGGTCATTGACGGCAATACCCTCGAATGCGAAACGAGCAAGGAACGCATGGGCAGGAACGTCACTCTGCGGTACATACCCTTTACCCCGATGTTCAGAAAGGTGCAAGACCTCGTGGACTTCGAGAAGGCAAAGAACGTCACCGTCTATACCCTGCGCTCCGCATTCAAGAGGCTGTTCCCCGAACATCACCCGCACGAACTTCGTTATACCTTCATTACACGGTGCAAGGAATGCGGCGTTTCCGGCGAGGTAGTCATGCTCTGGGACGGGCATTCGGGGGATAAGGACGTTAAGACTTCCGCCGTGGACAGGGGCTATACCGACTACTCGAAGGAATATATCCTTGCCGAAGCAGAGAAAGTGAACTACGATCTGTAAAAGAAAAAAGACCGTTTCAAAAACGGTCTTAAAAAACAAAAATTTACTTCCCAAAAACTTCCCAATTTACTTCCCACTTCCCAATGACGGACAGTTCAAAATCCCTGAAAATACCCAGAAAAATACAAAAAACGGGCTGAATCAAGCAGTTTTTGCCTGATTTTGCCCGTAGGTGTCTTTCGTGAACGAAATGACTACAGTTCCTCTTCTGAAACTGAACACGTAAGGTTCATATTTTAAAATGTTTGCAAAATACTATTAAGTTCATTTACTAATTTTATAGTATACGGTTTTACTATAATATCTTCTTTCATTATTTCATTTAGCCAACCGTATGCTTCTTCAATATAATCTTTGATATGATGATTTTTATATAAAAAAATTGCAAACTCGCCAAATTTTTGTGCATGATAAACCTTACGATTGTCGTTTGTATAGCACAGTCTTAATGTTTCCATAGCTTTCCGCATTGAATCCATAGCCTCTTGTGTCTCAATTTCTTTATTAGATTCAAACATAATAATTGCCTGAGAATTTTTGAAACTAAAATTATTAGGCTTCATTCCAATTGCTTTATCTATTTTTAAAAATGCTTCTTGATAATCCTTGAACTCCATTAAACACAATGCCCACTGCTGTAACGTATACGCATTATGATCAAATTCATACAATTCTTTATAAATTGCATTTGCTTCTTTTTTTGAAAAAAGTTTTGCAAAAAAAGATCCATCATAAGCCTTTTTTCTAAATACATTATACCTAACAATGCTATACATTGATTGTTGTAGCACGAATCGTTTTATTATATCCGCATAATCTTTTTTAAAATAACTAATTAGCAATTTGTTCGTGATTATAGCAAACAATTTCGAGCGTAGCACATAAAAGTCCTGTTCTTCATTATCATCAACATTCAAATCATAACAACGCAAAAAACCGATTGTTTTATTAACCCATGACACTGCATCAAGAAATACCTTCAGATTTAATATATTAGCGACATTGGAGTAAGTTAATGCTGAACCATTTTCAGATAAATAGGTTGCCAAAGCCACTATTGTAAACATCTCAGAACTTTCTTTCTTCAGATCATATAAAATCCTTTTTATACTGCTTTCGGTATATGCATTCACAACATTTTGAGCGACAAATTCGAGTGCTGAATATTTTTCATCTTCTGTCTGCTTATACGAAAACTTACTCCTTCTTATACCCTCCGGAATTTTTTCATACATTAATAATGCTTCCGGTCTAGTTATTTCACTACAATCGATAATTGAGTAATTTATATTTTTGTCCAAAATATGCTTCACAGTTTCCAACTTATATTCTTCTGACACCCCAATAAGCGTAACATTAGGTATATTGGCAAAATATGTATAGGCATCGATACAGTCTGTACAATTGTTAAAAAATATCCAAACATTTTTATCTTTTATTTTATTACCTATAAATCCTGCTTCTTCAAGCCCTATACCATCTATAAATAACTTATTATGGAAATCAACCCGAGAAGCCAGCTGCATAAGTATAGTTGACTTCCCTGAAAAACGGCAGCCCGATATAATAATATTTTTAATTTTTAGCGCTTTATTTTCTATAGATGAGACAAGCGATCTTTCATACGCAACATTAGCTAAAATTGGATACCATCCAGTGTCTCCATGTTGATAATAATCATTTCCAGGGATTTTCGCCACCGAAGTTATTGTAGGTATGAAATATTTTTTAAGAGATGAATCATTTATCAAAGAAATATCTTTTTCAACTAAAGGAGCAGCTATATTTTTGTCAATCCATTTTAACAACTCCTCCGTAGTAGCTTCAATGATATGACAGTTTTTATTGCGATATAATGCAATATTTTTTGAATCACCTGGTAAAAACTGCATCCAAATATCACTAGTTCCGTTTTCAATCAACGTTTTTACCATCTTTAACACTCCGCTATCTTTAAAGCCATACCCCCAAAACAATATCGGCTTCCCTATCATATTTGAAACAACTTGATTAAACAAAATCTCATTGCTACGATCAACGTTTACCAAATCAAAATATTTAAAATATAGTTTTATCTCTGTATTAGTCACTTCTCCATGCAATGGAATGTAACTAATTTCGTTATTTCCGTTCATTGAAGCACCATATTCCAATATACTTCGCAAGTAATATCTATTGTTTTTTTCGATTACAAGTCGAAAAATGTTATCTATATTTGTCGTTGCGTAAGTGCGTATATTGATTTTATTTATAACATTATACAATGGATTATATTCTGTAACAGTAAATCTTTTGCGAAGAAAATCCTGATATTCTTGTTCCGAACAAAATTCCGAGATATATGGTAAATCATGATCGTTTACGATTTCATCCGATAAACCAAATTCCTTTTGTATTTCATCACATAACTGATCTGCCGTAGGCAAAAATTCTCCTTTTAAATTCGGTAAAACAGAAAATCCCGCCCCTGTAAACAAGTTGATACCACTTTCCAATTTTTTAAGAAACAAATCTTTCAATTCAATATTCATATTGCTTTTTATCCTTGTTTTACTATATTGTTAATTTCATTATAGCATAATCGAATTGATTTTACAACCCTTTCCCCAAAGAAACAATCCATAACTCACTTATTTATGTTTCATAAAATTGTTTTAATGTTTGAGGCTTTAAATTAAGGAGAAAAGCACAAATATTTCCCACATTTTTATATCGCTATTTCTTCTATCGTTATTCCACCTTTAAGCATGATAACAATACTTCCATCCCCCTGTACCCGTATATATTCGACCAACAGCCGCACGGTTCTATCGTCGTATATATCAAAGCACAAAGATTCGTCGGTCAAAAGATTACTGATTCGTTCTATCTCCGCATGGACTTTTTCATTACTTTCCATCTTCGTCCGTACCAATTTTAACTGTTCCCGCAATGCCGCCAAAGCATTTGTTTGTCGCTCTATCATTTGCTCTATCCGCCCCTTATCCCCCTCCGTCTTTTCGAGCAATTCGATACTATCGTCGATCTCCCCTTTTATCGTTTCCATCTGCCGCTCTATCGCATAGGAGTCCAACACATCGTTTTCTCCTGTCAAGGCATACGAAAGATTTGACAGTATCAAATCCATAACCTCCTTTCGGTCTTGTACGGCTGTTTTCAACGCACGGCAGATAGCTCCTTTCAATTTTTCCTCATCGAGCGTAATTGACTTTTTACAATACTCTGTACCGTGTTCGATCCTGCTCATACATCTCCACACTTTTCGGTTGACCCCGTTCCGCACCCATGCCCTACGTCTATAAGGGCTGCCGCACTCCCCGCAAACCAACAGATTTGTCAAAGCGAATTTACCGCTGTATTTCCCTTGTTCTGTAATCGTTTTATCCGCAATTTTCCGCATATTACCGCGGCGCGCCATCTCCGCTTGCGCCATTTTGAAAACTTCTCTTTCGATTATAGCCGGATGATTATTCGTGACTAAATACTTTGTCATTTCGCCACGATTCCTTTTCACCTTTTTCGTCAGACAGTTTTCCACATAAGTCTTTTGATATATGACATCGCCGCAATACCGCTCATTTGTCAAAATACTATATATATTC
>DVIU01000125.1 GCA_018711035.1 Candidatus Scatousia excrementigallinarum | reverse complement strand
GCAGTCTCTTAATTTGCTCGACGGACACACCTTTGCTATTTTTAAATGCTTCTGCAACTCTGCCACAAACGACGCTGTACTGTCATACGGGCCTATTAACCCTAAACTTGCCATTTTTTCCGTAGCTTTCGTAAACTTATACTTGACTGTTCGTATCTGTTCTGCTCTTACTTTCTTGTTTACCGCCAGATTTAATACAGGTAACGTCATTGCCGATACTATTCCGATTACTCCTATGGTTATCAACACCTCGGCAAGGGTGAAACCGAATTTTAGCTTAAAACTATCGAGCCCCCCCCCCCGAAATCCTCACTATGTCTATCTTTTGCATTTCTTCCTCCTTTTGTATTTATTATAACATATTTTAAATTTTATTTACAACAGCTTCAATCAAACCTTTAAACAGCGGGTGCGGTCTTTCCGGACGTGATTTGAATTCAGGGTGGAACTGCGAAGCCACAAACCAGTCTAAGTGAGGAAGCTCTACTATTTCAGCCAGCATTCCGTCAGGTGACATCCCTGAAAAAACAAGTCCCGCATCTTCAATTCTTTTAATATATTCATTATTAACTTCATACCTGTGACGGTGTCGTTCGGAAATTTTATCTGTTCCGTATGCTATTTGAGCTTTTGAACCTTTTTTAAGAATACAATCATATGCTCCTAACCTCATAGTACCACCGTAACCGTGAACATTTTTCTGCTCAAGCATTAAATCTATAACCGGATTTTGAGCATTTTCATCAAATTCTTTTGAGTTTGCATCTTTTATACCGGCAACATGTCTTGCATATTCAATTACTGCACACTGCATGCCGAGACAAAGTCCGAGAAACGGAACATTATTTTCTCTTGCATAACGTATAACATTAAGTTTTCCTTCAATACCACGTACACCAAAACCTCCCGGTACAACAACGGCTTGAATATCTTTCATCAATTCTTTGCAGGCCGAATAGTCAACACATTCTTCAGAATTTATCCATTTAATATCAACTTTCACATCATTTTCATAACCTGCATGTTTTAGAGCTTCCACAACAGAAATATAAGCATCTGAAAGTTTTGTATATTTGCCTGCAATAGCAACTTTCACAGTACCATGAGGATTTTTGATATTATCAACAAGCTTTTCCCAACTGCTCAAATCCGCCTTTTTGTTTTCCATCCTGAGCATATCAAGAATTACACCTGCCATATTTTGTTCTTCAAGTGCTAGAGGAACTTCGTAAATACTTTTCATATCACGGCATTCAATAACAGCATCTTTTGGCACGGAACAGAAAAGAGCAAGTTTTTCTTTTTCAGTCTTCGGAATAGGTTTTGTCGTACGGCAGACAAGAATTTCAGGCTGAATACCGTAACTTCTTAAAACCTGAACACTATGCTGCGAAGGTTTTGTTTTTAATTCACCTGATGTCGGAAGATACGGCAAAAGAGTCGTATGAATTGAAATTGCATTTCCTATGCCGACTTCTGTTTTAAATTGTCTTATGGCTTCAATAAAAGGTAAACTTTCAATATCACCTATAGTACCGCCAATTTCTATTAACTGAAAATCAGGTTTAAACTGCTTTGTTGCCCCGACAATCCTTGTTTTAATTTCATTAGTAATATGCGGAATTACCTGAACGGTTGCACCAAGATAATCTCCACGGCGTTCTTTTTCAATAACAGTTTGATAGACGCTTCCGGATGTGACATTATTGAATTTTCCAAGGCTTGTATCCGTAAATCTTTCATAATGCCCCAAATCCAAGTCAGTTTCTGCACCATCATCTGTAACAAAAACTTCACCGTGCTGAAACGGGCTCATAGTACCGGGGTCAACATTAATATACGGGTCAAACTTTTGATTAATTACCGAAAAACCTCTTGCCCTCAAAAGCCTGCCCAGCGACGCAGCTATTATACCTTTACCCAAAGAACTGACTACACCGCCTGTAATAAAAATATATTTTGTCATATCTAACCCCAATCTTATGCTTTTTATTTATCCTTAATCCAATGAAGAACTCCCGCTTAATTCGCGGGAGTAAAAATTTTAGTTAATTTTAGGAACTTTGAAGAATCCATTTTCTTCTTCAGGCGCATTCGCCATAAGTTCTTCTTTTGTATGTTCGTAAACAACTTTATCTTCGCGCATAACATTTACGAAATCAATAACCTGAGTCATAGGTTTAACATTTGAAGTATCAACTTCATTCATCTGGTCAACGTATTTTAAAACATCACCAAGTTGTTTTGTATAAAGTTCTTTTTCTTCTTCTGTTAATTCCAAACGAGCCAGTTTAGCAACGTGTTCAACATCTTTTATAGTAATCATAATTCACTCCGAAATTTCTCAAAACTATTCTTAAATCATAACATAAAATTTTGTCATGCCAAAGTTATATTAATTATATTTAAATATTTTTACATATGAAAAAAATTATGATATAATACCGTTAGAATTGGAGAGATTTTTTGAAAAGCAAGTCTAAAACAAACGCGTCTCTTGAAGAATTGCTTGCACAATATAAAAGCTGCACGGATTCCAAGAAAAAAAGAATGCTTCATATCAGCATAGTCGAAAATACTATGGAACTTGTTAAAAGTATTGCAATTTCAATAGCAATGCAATCCGGAATGCCGCATGAAGACCTTATTCAGGTAGGTTCGCTGGGACTTATTAAGGCTATTGAATTTTACAAACCTGATATGAACACTAAATTCACGACTTATGCAATTTATTTTATTAAGGGAGAAATAAGACATTACCTCAGGGATAAAGCTTCCTTAATAAAAACTCCGCGTGAAGTTCAGGAACTTTTATTAAAAATCAATACCGCCCGAAAAAAACTAGCAGAATCAGGGTTTGCAGAACCGTCTAACGACCGGATTGCAGAATATTTAAATATTCCGGTATCAAAAATTGTTGAAGTTTGTAATATTGATTCTTGCCGAAATACATTATCGCTTGACCAGGCTATTATATCGGATAATGAAGAATCTTCTCTTTTGGATAAAATACCATCTGAGGATTATCAGGAATTCCAAAATTCTTACGAAAACAAAATTATGCTTTCCGAGACAATTGAAAAACTTCCGCCGGAACTGAAAGAAGTTATTGAGTTAAGTTTTTATAAAGATTTAAACCAGAGAGAGATATCTGAAATTATGAATATGTCGCAAATGCAGGTTTCCAGAAGGTTAAAAAAAGCTTTAAATAAAATGTACGAACTTATTAAACATCACGAGAATTGAGGGACATTATGCTATTTTTAATTATATTGCTGCTTTTTATCTTTTGTATTGGTGCAGTGATAGGCAGTTTTTTAAATGTGGTAATACTAAGGGCATTTAGCGGGGAATCCATAGTTATGCCGCCTTCCAAATGCCCGAAGTGTCAGAATAAATTAAAATGGTGGCATAATATTCCTATACTTTCTTATATATTACTTAGAGGGAAATGCTATTTTTGCAAGGAAAAAATAAGTATTCAGTATCCGATTGTTGAATTTATAACCGGAATTGTATTCGTTCTTGTTTTCCTAAAATTCGGAATGACAGCCGAGACGATTTTCGGATTTATTGTTGCAAGTTTATTAATTGTGATTTCCGTAACTGATATAAAAGAAAAAGTTGTTTTCGATGCCCATACATATTCACTTGTTGGAATAGGGCTTGTTTATGCCGTTTACCTTACGATTATACAGATTATAAACATAAATATGTCCTCAACACCGTTCAATATCACTACCGAGTGGGTAATTGGCAATCCGCTTACGACAGCAATCGGCGGGGTGCTTGCCGGGGTAATTATTATGGAACTTGCAGCCAGAACAGGTTATTTACTTGCAGGCTCGCGTGCATTCGGGGAAGGTGATACCTATATCGCAGCAGGACTTGGGGCTGTTTTCGGGTGGAAGAACCTTTTGATTATTCTTGTTATGAGCGTGGTTATTCAGTTAATATTCACACTCCCATTATTCATAAAAAAACTAATCATACGTAAAGACTGGAATATATTAATCCCGCTTATTTTATTTTTTGCGTATGCAGTAGGGTATTTCTTCCTGCAAAAGCAAACCATATTCGATAATGGATATGTAATGTTTGTATCTATAGCAGTTATGTTTATACTTGGCATTTGGACATGCATTAATATAATAAGAGGATTAAAGAACCCTGACACATTAACATATCTTCCGTTCGGGCCGGCTCTGGCAATTGCGGGGTTAATAGTTTTATTGATATAAAAGAGGCGGCGCGTTGCGCCGCCTGGAAATTAAGTATTTTGTTTGAATTAAGTGTACTAAATACAATTTAATCCCCCAGACAAATCGCTTGGTCGCCGGTAGTGTAGCGGTTGCTGTAGTAGTAGTCAGTGTAAGCACTGTGGAAGTAGCGGCTGTATGCGTAGGTCTTCGAGAGCTCCTCACCCGACCATAAGTAGAAACTTGGCTCCGGAAGACCTAACGAAGTGGCTGTACCCGCTTTGTAGGTTAAGTTGTTTACATTATTGTATGCTCCCACTGTTGGATTTCCTTCATAGATTGCTGAGGCTATTTTACCAAGATCGGCCATTGTTGGCATATTTCCTACTCCGCCGCATTGTTTTACTGCACCCGCCCAAGAATCTTTTTCATAATAGCAGTTTTTTATCCCTAAGTCGTCTTTTATTGCTTCGCACTCAGCTTTTGTAATTGGTGTTGGCGAGAATGGTGCACCGAAACATTTGCCGCTATCGAGTTCTATTGCACAACTGCTTCCCAAACCGTTGGCGTTGAATAGTGCTACATCTTCGTTTTGTTTGTTTGGTTTCTTACTTCCGTTTATCTCAAATACCGCAGCTACACAATTTGATGTTGCATTAGATACAGGCTTATTATCTTCCGTTGTCCAGCCATATGTCTTTACAGGGTCTAACGCTTCGCATTTTGTGT
>DVIU01000124.1 GCA_018711035.1 Candidatus Scatousia excrementigallinarum | reverse complement strand
GGTGGGACGAATCTGCTATGAACGCGGCAATCGCGGGAATGTCTGCGGAAGACGTGGGTACTTGCATTACTGCGATCTGGCGGAGAGACCGTTTCAGCGAAGGTACGATTTTGCGGTTTGTAAAAAACGGTATTCTGGCAAAACTTCTTGCCCGGCTCAAAGAGCTGGACGTAGTAAAATAAATTTTTACGGAGGAAAAAAGATGATGACCTATTCAAACACGAGAAAAGTTTGTGCAACGTGCAGTTATTGGGGAGGAAACAGAACGGTTAGTTCTAGCAGAGATCGGGTAGAAACGAACGATTCGTCTGCGCGGTGTATCGGCGGCGGCAGGAACAACTGCAATTGTTTCCGTGAAAGTACCTGTCCGAAATACGATAAATTAAAGCAGCTGCGTTGAGTGGCTGCTTTTTACAGATTTTTATGGAACCGAAAGTTATTATTGCGATCATCGGGTTTATTGCTCTTGCAGTGCTTTTCATTGTTTTGCTTTGCCGCAAATATAAAAAAGCCGACGGTTCTGTTGATAGGGAAGCTGTCGGAAAAATAATTTTAATTCTTCTTTTTTGGTGGGTATTTATTTTTGTGATTTTAATTAAGGGTGTTTTTGGTATACAGAAGAAAAAATAAATTACTTGGTGTCGGTTTTGATAAAACAAACCGCAGGTATTGAATATCTGCGGCTATTGTGATATAATTAAACTAACTTGATTTGCGGAGGATAAAATGAACAAGAATATTTTTACATGGGTGCCCTTTTTTGAAGAACTCGCCGATTGCTTGCTTAAATATAAAAACAACAGAAAGGAATTAATTGCACTTGTAAAACAAGCTCATGAATTAGTTGGAAAAAGTCTGCCTAAAATTGAAAGCGATAACAATAATATTCCAGATATTGATCCATTTACAATATATGCTTTGTTTAATAGAGGTAAACAGAGTACAAATTCACGTTCACAAATTTGTGAGGGATATAAAAGAACTTTTGGTATAAAGTCTGATGTGCCGACAGATTTTAGTGGGATTCCCGTCTATGCATACAACCAGTATTGTTTCTATAGATATATCAATGATCCTAAACGTGTAAAAAATTGTTTTGAGCTGTTATGGGCTCTTTTTGAAAGTGCAATAGAATATAGCAGAGATTCATTAAATTCACAAAGATTTAGCGAGTGTTTTGAAAAATCTCTAAATTTACCCATGGTTGGTTTTGCTAAACTGACTATGGGATTGTACCAAATGAGGCCAACAACATATGTTAATATTGATAAAATTAATGTACCATTGATAGAAACAAAAATAAAAATTCCAAGGGATATAAATGCTGGTAAAGAGTATTTATCTTTTTGCACTGAATTAAAAAATAACTTGCATAATTCATTTAACTGTGATACTTTTTTTGAGTTGTCTTTTTTAGCTTTTCAATATAGTGTAGACAGTACACATACACAACCAATACCGATTGAGAATGTAGATTTTCATATTGAAACAAACAATAATGGTGTTAGCGGACAGGCGCTTATGGGGCGTTATTCATCAAAAAATATAATCCTCTACGGCCCTCCGGGAACGGGAAAAACGTTTAATACTATGGCTTATGCAGTAGCTATTATCGAAAAAAAGGATTTTAATGAAGTTAAAGTCGAGGCGGATGAAGATTATAGTAAAGTAAAAGATCGTTATGAAAATTATAAAACAACAGGATTGATCGATTTTGTCACTTTCCATCAGTCCTACGGATATGAAGTATTTATTGAGGGTATCAAGCCGCAGACAGAAAATGAACAGGTCACATATAATGTGGAGCCCGGCGTCTTTCAAAAGTTCTGTGATATTGCCCGTGTGTCAGGTTTGCAGCAGAATGCAGACTATGGATTCAACTCTTCTCCTACGATATGGAAAGTATCGTTAAAAGGTACGGGGAAAAATGATATCAGAGATTACTGCTTAAAGAATGACTGTATTCGAATCGGCTACGATAGTGAACCTTCGGGAATGGCTGCTGGGGATGAGTTTGTAAGTGGAAAAAATATCCTGAATGCGTTTATAAACGATATGCGTGTCGGAGACGTGGTTTTTTCATGTTATTCAAACACTTCTATTGATGCTATCGGTGTAGTAGCGGGAGATTATGAGTGGAAGAAAGAATCGTTTCAAGAATATAAACGTTTTCGTAAAGTCAAATGGATATATAAAACGAAAGCAGAAAAGGGCAAAGATGTTCTCGATATAAACGGGGGCAAAGTAATGACTTTGTCGGCGGTATATCGTCTGAATAATGTAATACTTTCCGATGTTCTTAAAATTGTAGAGGGCGACGATAATGAAATTAAAAATCAGAAAAGCAGTGTCCCTGAAAAGAAAGAAAACTACGTCTTTATTATTGACGAGATCAACCGTGGAAATATTTCTAAAATTTTCGGTGAACTGATTACTCTAATTGAGGACATAAAGCGCGAGGGTGCTGCGGAAGCGATGAGTTTGAGACTCCCGTATTCCAATAAGGAGTTCTCCGTTCCGCAAAACGTCTATATTATTGGAACAATGAATACGGCCGA
>DVIU01000123.1 GCA_018711035.1 Candidatus Scatousia excrementigallinarum | reverse complement strand
GAAATAACTTCACATAAAGAAACTCCTGTTCATCAACTGCAATATTTAATGATTGGCGCCGCTATGCTGATTTTTTATCTTCTTCTTGTATCCATTTCAGAATTTACACCGTTCTGGTGTGCCTATATTATTGCAGCAGCGATGACTATCGGCTTAATCGGCCTTTACACTTATAACGTTATTACTAAACGCAAAAACCCAAAATTTACTATATTGATTGTTATGATTTTGTCCTTATTGTACCTGTTTTTGTATGTACTTCTTGCACTTCAGGATTTGTCACTAATAATCGGCAGTATTGGTTTATTTGCGATAATGTCGCTGGTCATGTATTCAACAAGAAATGTTGAATGGTATAATGACAATCAATAAATAATAAAAAAGAGAATCGGCATTAAGATTCTCTTTTTATTTAACTTCTTTCTGGTAAGCCCAGGCAGAGTGGTTGTGGATACTTTCAAAGGCTTCGCATTCAACCTCAAACTCATTCACAACAGGGTGTTCACGGAGTTTTACGACTACATCGCGTAAAACATCTTCAACAAATTTCGGGTTATCCCAGGCTGTTTCTGTAACAAACTTCTCATCCTCGCGCTTTAAAAGCGGATAAACAGGACAGGAAGCACAATCTTCAACAAGAGAAATCAAATCCTCAAGCCAAATATGCTTATCTTCATCATAAGAAACTTTAACTGTTATAAATGCCCTCTGATTATGCGCACCATTATCGGAAATCTCTTTTGAACACGGGCACAATGTTGTAACAGGCACCTCTACACCAAGAATAAACTTATATCCCTGTTCATCAATCCTTCCTTCAAAAGAACAATCGAAAGCCATCTTAGCAGAAAGTTTTGTTACAGGAGATTTTTTTTCCAGAAAGTATTTAAATTTAAATTGAAGTTCTCCGCTCTGAGCATCAAGATTTTTAATAATAGTTTCCAAACATCCTTTAATATCAACTCCAAGAAGATTTTTATTCTGCCATTCATTCAACACTTCAACAAAGCGTGACATATGGGTTCCTTTATAATCTCTGGGCAATGAAACACTAACACGCGCTTTTGCACAAACAACCTGATTAGAATTATTTTTACGTTGAATAATAAGAGGTACGTCAATATGCTTGATACCGACTTTTTGAATATCAACATTTCTTGTATCTTTAAGGTTCTGGATATCTTTCATTAATCTTTACCGCCATGTTAAGTTTTATTAAAAATTTGCCTTAGTAATAGCAATTTTTAAAAACCGCTGTACTTTATATAAACATAAAGCTCTCTCTTCTTATTTAAACGGATAGGCCTTGACAAAGATTTCAAGGTCTTTTTTTTTGCTATTTATCGGAACATTTTTGACAATCGTCAAGACGTTTTCTGATTGATAAATATCTGTCGAGCTCGGTTCTAAGTTTTTTCAAATCAAGGTAAATTGAATTATTCAAAAGAAATCTGTTATCATACTTAGGATCAATAATATACATTGTAGGGAAGCCGGACAAAGCCACATCTTCAACCAATTTTTGATTAGCCGGGTCTTCAGCATTAAGCATAACAAAGTTATATTTATCTTTATAAAGTCTGTTCAAAGTCGCATATTTAGGCATAAATCTCAAACAATATCCGCACCAGTCAACATAGAACAAACCAAGAATAGGTTTATCATCATTAATAGCTTCGTCATAAGTAATTCCTACATGATAATCTGAAGGAATTTTCTTCTGTGAAGTTTGAATATTATTTGTAACAGCGAGACTAACCACAGCAGTCATCAAGCAAACAACTAAAATTCCTAATGTTATAAAAATTTTCTTTTTCATTTCATACTCTCCTCTGATACAATAATAACATAAAAACTCATTGTTGCATATCCGGATACACATGTAAACATTTCTTAACATAAGACTTGAAATAATATATACTATGATATATACTAAGTATATACTTATTTAAAAATCGTGTTACTTGCTCCCGTGATGGTGTAAACGGGCAGGAAATTTCAGGTGCAAAAATTTCCTAAAAGCAAAATTAAGGAGTTTTTATGTCTATGAGCAATGATTTACCCGTAAAAATGAGAAAAACAGCTTCAAATTCAGACCCGGCAAAAAACGAGGTTGTGGAAGCTGTAAATGACAGTATTTTAACCGGATATTTAAGAGAAATTTCGAATTATGAATCATTGAGTGCAGAAGAAGAAAAAAGAATTGCAAAGCTTGCAAGAGAAGGAGATGCCGAAGCAAAACAAAAACTGATACAGTCAAATCTAAAGCTTGTTGTTGGAATAGCTAAAAAAGCAATACATGTGTCAGGGCTTCCTATGATTGACTTAATTCAGGAAGGCAATCTCGGGTTGATGATAGCAGCAGAAAAATTTAACTATAAACTGGGATATAAATTTGCAACATATGCAAGCTGGTGGATAAAACAGTCAATGTTTAAGGCTATATCTGAACAGTCACACTGCATGAAAATACCGGTTTATATACAGGAAACTCTATCAAAATTTTCAAAAGTAAAAGCAGAAATGGAACGCGAAAACAATTGTCAGGTAAAAACACATGAAGTTGCAAAGAAAATGAATATTGAGCCAGATAAAATTGAGACATTCCTTTCTGCTTACACAAAAACAATCTCAATCGAAAGCGGTCTGGAACGAGAAAACGGCAAGGACATGAATATTGCTGATATTCTTGAAGATGAAAGGGCTTCGGTTACAGACAGCGTGGAATTCAAAAATCTCCAAAATGATATAGAAGTTGTCGTTTCTACATTGAAAGAAAGAGAACAAGAGGTTGTAAGAATGCGCTACGGGCTTGGGAATGCACCTAAAAGAACACTTGAAGAAATCGGCAATCTCTACGGGGTTACTAAAGAATGCATCAGACAGACAGAATTACGTGCGCTTAAGAAATTGAGAATGTCAAATATAGGGCAGGAATTGCTTGCCGGATACATTGAGTAATAAAAATTTCTCGCAGAGTGTGTATTTTATGTCTTGTGAAGTATGAGCGGCAAAATTGCCGCTCTTTTACTTATCCGTAATAAGAAGTTCAGGATTCTTGTTTAACAAGAATTTTCTAAAACCGAGTTTTTCATTTAATATCCTTTTTATAGTTTGAAGTACATTTTTGGGCTTAAAGGATTTTGTTAAAAACCTTATTGTACAATTAATTTTTGTTTCCATTGGTATCGCATATAAATAATTAAGCAGCAAATCAAAAATTATCTTCTCTAAATTATCTATATATAATTCAGGGTGAAGTTTCATAATTTTTTTATGCGTCTTTAGATGTAAATACCTGTCTCTCTGGAATTTTTTAACCATACTTTCTTTATTTAAAGACCTGTAATAAAAAAGAGTTTCATTTATCTTTTCAAACTTTACGCCGTTTTCATACAAAGATACCCAGAATTCCCAATCTTCATAACCGTCTTTCATTTCATCTTTATAGCCCTTAACTTTTATAAAATCATCCTTTCTAAACATTGAACAGACTACACAAATATTTCTTAAGAGGAAAGTTATCGGAGTACATACAGGAATTTTTTCTTCCATCTCATAATCTCCGAATATCTGATAGTTACAGTAAACAACGCCTATATCAGGCTTATTATCAAGGATTTTTACAGCTTTAGAAATATAGGACGGATGAATTTTATCATCAGCATCAAGAGGAAGAATATACTTTCCGGAAGAAGCATTTATTCCGTTGTTTCTTGCTGAAGGCAACCCTTGATTTTGCTGATGAATAATTTTCACAAGAGGATGATTTATACTTTCCAGAACTTTTTCGGTTATCCCGTCATCAGAACCGTCATTCACAATAATTATTTCAATATTTTTATAATCCGAGGCTAATACAGAATCTACGGCCTCCTTCAAAAATTCTCCCTGATTATAGCAGGGTATTATCACAGATACTTTAGTTTTATCAGTCATGTTATCCTCCATAAAATTAAATCAAAAAGTGCCAACTGACACGCATAAGAAAGATAACATTACCCGCTGTTATAAACCTCTAAAAAGCGCAACCGGAGCCTTGATACAGGCTGCCCCCCCCCCCGAAATCATTGCTATCACTGAGTTTTGCATAATACCTCCTTGTTTTTTATTTCTGATTATATCAAATTATTCCGATTAATTCAACTTTACTTTCTGCAAACAATCACATAACTGCTACGATCTGACTTTTCTACCGGGGGTTTGTAAAAATTTACATCTTTAAACCCGCATTCCTTACTAAGATTTTCGATATATTCAGGGCTCATAACAGAAAAATCACACATAACAGAATCAGCAATCTCAAAAATTAAAATTCCGCCTCGCTCCAATTGTTTAAAAATACAGTCGAATACTGTAATCAGATATTCCCGCTTTAAATAGATTTCAGTATTTAACAATATAACAGCAGAATATCGCACTTTACTCTGATTAAGTATCTTAAATAGTTCATCACAATTTACAAATGCAGAATCCAGTCCTATATTTGACAGGTATTGAGCAAACACATTATCGCCGGTAGTCAAAATATTTTTCGAAACCGATTTCAAAAATGATACATAATAATCATAAACTTCCTTATAATCTTCAGAATCGTCAAAAATATTTCCCAGTATATAATCAAAAGTATCATCTACATCATTATTATGATTTAAAGCGGTTTCAGCAGATTCAAATGTTATAAATTTTTTAAAAAACTCCTGTATTGTAAATTTTTTATTATTATTTTTTAACATTTTATTTAATACCCCTTAAATAGCCGATTAACCATAGCTTTTGATTAACTTTGTAGACATAGTGTCGACGACAAGATGTAAAAATTATACCACAATATTACTTATGAGTAAAGATATCTGTAAAATCTTTGGTAGAAATTTGTATAAAATACGTACAGGAAAAGGGATTTCTCAGGAAGAACTCGGATTTGAAGTCGGCCTTGACAAATCTACTATCGGAAAGTATGAACTTGCAAAAAGATGTATAAACCTTCGGACTGCCAAAAATATTGCAGATGCTCTCGGTGTAAAATTATCTGATATGCTTGATTAATATATTTACAAAATCTAAAAAATAATTAAAATAAAGGTATGAAGAAAATTTTTGTTATACTTTTCGGAATGTTATTATTAACAACAAATTATGCCTTTGCCGACGGGGATTTATGGGATAACTTCGGCGACACAAATGTTTACGGTCAAAAACCTGTAAGTGATGAAGAATTCGATAAAGCTCTCGAAAGTAAACAAAAAAAGAAAAAACGTGATAAAAATATACCTAAAGGAGAAGAATTCCGGCAGAGCAACGAAACAAACTTTATAAATAATATGCCTGAAAATCTTCCTGTATTATGCATATCCTCACCGCTAAAAATCGGAGAAGACGGAACTCTGCCGGTCGGCCATTATCAGGTAAAAGGGGAAATGAAAGACGGACGCCCCAGAATAAAATTATATCAGGCACACTATCTAATGGCTGATTTTCCCGCAGTAGAAACAAATGATGACTATAACCAGCCGGAAATAAACTTTGTCGGCCTACAGGACTACAACGATAAGCAGTTTAAAATTATCTTCGGGTCAGTCGATTTTAACGCTTATGCCATAGTAGACATTGCCGAATAGGCTGCGATTAGTTTAGATAACAAAGTAAAGCAGTGCAAACATAAAACAGAGTGAAACCGCACTCATAAGAAACCAGATGTGCATAACAGGGTGCTGGTAATCCCAAATTTCTTTAATAGTAGTTGCAGCATTTTCAATAACTTGCATATTGCTCTCCAAAAAACATATTCTCTACATATTCTATTTTCTTCATTAACGAAAAAATGACATCACCCGATTAGTTGATTATTTATATCCTTTCGGGTAATATACAGGTATGCAGAATGTAGAACTTTTAATGCCGGCAGGCAATCTGGAAAAACTAGAATACGCAATACGTTACGGCGCAAATGCAGTATACCTCGGAGTAGTAGATTTCAGTCTCCGGGCAATGAGAAAAGGCCAGCTCATTACTCTTGATAACCTCAAAGAGGCTGTTGAACTGGCACACACCCTTGGTGCAAAAGCTTATGTAACACTCAATATTTTTGCGTTCAATAATGACATAAGGCAGCTTGAATCGTGCATCGGCAGATTTAAAGACGCAAATCCCGACGCTATAATTTTAAGCGACTTCGGGGTCTTCAATCTTGTAAAAAAATATATGCCGGATACTCCTGTTCACATAAGCACACAAACAAATACATTGAATTATGAAAGCGTAAAATTCTGGCGCGATTTAGGCGCAAGCCGTGTTATTCTTGCAAGAGAACTCGCTATCTCTGACATTGCAGAAATAAGAAAACAGGTTCCTGACGTCGAACTTGAAAGCTTTGTCCATGGCTCGCAATGTGTTTCATTTTCCGGAAGATGCCTTCTGAGTGATTACTTCACAAACGGCGAAAGAAAAGCAAATCACGGAAACTGTTCACAGCCTTGCAGATGGAGTTACAAACTTGTAGAAGAAACCCGTCCAGGACAATACTATGAAATAAATCAGGATGAACGCGGCTCGCATATTTTAAGTCCTAAGGATTTATGCCTTGTAGAACATATAAGAGAACTTATTGATGCTGGCATCGATTCTCTTAAGGTTGAAGGCCGCACGAAAAGCCTGTATTATGTCTCGGCTGTCGCAAAAACTTACAGACAGGCTATTGATGAATGTATTAAAAATCCGGCTGCGGATTTACATAAATATTTTATAGAACTGCAAAAAGTAGGCAATCGCGGCTATACAACAGGTTTTGCACTGGGGGAAAACAAACCGGACAGCTACAGCTACGATATTTCAAAAGGCCTTGCAGGAGCCGATTTTTTGTGTGAATTTAAGGAAAAGACAGGTAACGGCTATCTTGTGAAAATAAAAAATAAAATTCATCTTAACGATAAAATTGAAATTATTACACCTGACGAACAATTTATTACTGAAGTGACCGAAATTATAAAAGAGGGAGAGAGCGTTGAGGTTGGAAATACTAATGATGATGTTTGTTTAAAACTTACAATCGCTCCTCAAAATTATAAATATGCAATAGCAAGGACAATAGGAGTCAAACACCATGTTTCTTAAACCTGACTATAATTTGAAAAATATATATGAAATAAACCTCGAAGAGTTAAAAAATGCAGGTATTAAAAATATGCTTTTTGATTTGGACAGTACTATTATGGCTTCAAAATCAGGCCGTTATTCGGAAAAAACTATCAAATGGCTTGAACTCGTGAAAAAAGACTTTTCTATTGCAGTAATTTCGAACAATCATAATGAAAAATATATTGAAAAAGTGAAAGCGGTTTCTGATTTTCCGCTCGTATTCCATGCAAAAAAACCTGATATAAAAGCTGCCAAAACATTTATGGATTCCTGCGGCATGAATGCAGCAGAGACAGTGTTTGTAGGAGACCGCCCTCTGACAGATGTCCTATGCGGTAAAAAACTGGGATGTAAAACGATTCTTGTTGATTCAATTTCTGCTGACATTGAAAAACCAATTGTAAGATTTGCAAGAAAATTAGAACGCTGCTGTATAAGATAGCAAAAATTTTTCTTCAGGAGTCTTACTTTAATATCCTTCTAATGGTTAGGAATAATATGTGTCCAATTTCTATACAAAATAACAGCGAACAATACAAAAAACAAAACATTCTTGTTAAGGCAGGTGCGGTTGCTGCCGGCGGAGCTGTTTACGGTACTGCAAAATACGCCCTGACAAGAAATTTTTGTAAACCTTTAGCCAGAGGAATCACAAAATACAGCAAGGAAGCCGATTCTGTTGTATTAAATAAAGCAGTTAATGCCGTTTCAAAAGAACCTGCATTTGCGGATTTGACAATAATAGATTTCGATAAAATACCTAAAATAAAGTCTCCGAAATTAGAGGAACATGTAAAAGATTTTCATGCCTCAATACCTCCTAAATACATAAACAGAAATTCCTACCCGAAAGAAATGCTGGAGCAAGATGTTATCGTTTCTAATAAATTAAAAAATATGTATCCGAAATGGGCAAAACCATTTGAAAGTATGAGAGATTTTTATACTCAAGAAGTAAGATACGCGATTCAAGAAGGCCGAACAGCAATGGTGTTTTCTGACAAAAAGGTGCTCGTTAACCTGAAAAAACTTCCGGCTGCAACTTTTCATGAAATCGGACATCTTATGAATCCAAAATTCAACCACGCTGCAAAAAAAATAAAAAAGGCTTTACCATATATAGTCTGTGGTTCACTGCTTACATCTAAAAAAACTGAAGGCGAAGGATATAAGAATAAGTTTGATAAATTTATAGGAATTCTAAGAAATAATGCACCTCTAGCTGCAATGGGAGTTCTTGCGCCGCTGGTAGGAACAGAAATCCTTGCCTCATACAAGGGTGAAAAACTTGTAAAACCTCATATAGATGCTAAAACTTTAAATAGCGTCAAAAATCTTAATTGCTGCGCCGCTGCAACATATATTGTCTCACTGCTCGCTACAGGCGCTTCTCTCTGGGCTGCGCTGAGAGTAAAAGATATTATCACTGCTCCCTCCGGGCACAAAAACATACAGAAGGTATAACCATTTTACCATAGCAGGTAATGAATATAAAAATTATAATTCTCTTTAAATGAGGTTTATAATAAGAAAAATTTTTGCAATAATAATGCTTTTACTATCTGCACTGGAAAGCTGTGCACAACAAACAGTTTTTAATGTTCCGAGTGCTGATGTAACGCCTGAAGGAAAACTTTTCCTCCAGCATGAATCGCAATTTCGTCCGTATAATCCCCACTCATTCTGGCTTGGTACTCATTATACAGCAGTAGGTATAGGACATAACACCGAGCTTGATGCTACTCTGTTTAATGTAAGCACACCGCGGAGTAATAATATTACATTAGGTTTAGGTTTCAAATCCGCCATGCCTGTTGCAGGATTGAAAGAAAAATTTCCTGAAAGAGAGATTAAAGTTACAGTCGGCTCAGAAGTTCTTGTTTCTCTGGAAGGGGAAGGTGTCGGAAACTGGAGCTATGCACATTTGAGCGGGCGTCTGCCTAAATTAAACACCAGATTAACGGCCGGGATAAGTACCGGAACAAAACAGGTTTTCGGAAAAGATACAGTGGATTTTATAGCTGCTGTAGAACAACCGGTAACAAAAAAACTTAGCCTTATAGGAGATTGGTACTCCGGTCATGAAAACTTTACCGGATTTCTGATTGTAGGCTTTAGTTATAAATTACCTGAAGATACGGCTCTTTACGCCGGATTTCAGATACCAAACAGCAATGCTAACGGTCATTCAGGATTTGTTATAGAAGTCTCCAAAATCTTGCCTCTTAAACATTAAATTTTTATGTTAAAATTATTCCAAAATAAGGAGACAAAAGATGAGCGAAACGGATAAAATGATTAACGGAGAAAAATACAATCCTATGGTTCCGGAACTTGAGCATGCAAGATTAAACGCAAAAACGTTATGCCTCAAGTATAACAGTCTGCCTGTTAATGCTCAGGATGAAAAAAAAGAAATTTTAAAGCAACTTCTTGGAAAAATCGGCGATAAAATTACAATTGAACCAAATTTTTTCTGCGACTACGGTTTCAATATAGAATGCGGAGAAAATTTTTACATAAATCATAATTGTGTAATTCTTGATTGCGCAAAAGTTAAATTCGGCTCAAACGTTTTTATAGGCCCAAACTGTGGGTTTTATACCGCAATACACCCTATAAATTCAGAAGAACGAAATACATTTATTGAATCAGCAAAACCAATTACTATAAAAGACAATGTCTGGATTGGCGGAAATGCAGTCATCCTTCCGGGTGTCACGGTCGGAAGCAATACAGTGATCGGCGCAGGAAGCGTTGTTGCAAAAGATATTCCCGACAACGTCGTAGCAGTCGGGAATCCTTGTAAAGTCATAAAAAAGATTGAACCGTAGTTAAATTTTTATAAGCAAAAACTTACTGTCTTTGTTTGCAAGCACTTTATGCTGTTCATCCTTTTTAAACATAAGAATTTCTTCTTTTTTGACTGTAAATTTTTCTGCATCAAAATGAAGCTCAATTTCACCATCCACAACGTACACGGCTGCGTCGCAAATGGATGTATGAGTATCAATAATTTCGTCTTTTTTTAAAGCAACAACAGACAAACTGCTGTTGTCATTTTCCATTAAAACTTTTCTTTCAAATTTTTCATCTTTTGAATCTACAATCTCTTTAACTTTTAATACGTTATAAAACATATTTTTCTCCTTATATTATGTAAACAACTTAATTGTAATGAAATAAATTAACAAATCTATTCCACAACAAGAGAATGTTAATTATCAATGCAGTAAAAATTTAATTATATTTTTTATGGTATGTTTAATCTTAAAAAAATTTTTAGAAGGAGCAATTGCGCATCCTGGGTCAATTAAATAAAGTTTTCCTGCGGCAGTTTTTCCGAATTGTTCTGTTCTTATTAATCCGTCAGGACAATCTGGATTAACAAACAAATCCCGTAATATGTATCCATCTTTCTCTATTTGCTTAACAAAATTCCTTAATTCTTTCTGGCTGATATTATCCTGAGAAGTTTTTTCTTCAAGATAGTAATGAGTATAATTATATTTTCCACTTTTAATCAAAGGTAAATCAAAAAAATCCGGCTTTCTTTCATGCGGGAAATGAGCGAAATTTGTAATCTTTAAAATCATTCCTGACTCTGTTTCAAAAGCCAGTGCAAAATTTCCTAATCCATGTATTGACTTAACTTTATAATCATTTAGTTCCGGTATATGCCTCAAATCCTCGCTTTGTAAATATAAACTATCCATTGTATGCAAGAGGTTCAAAAATTTATTCTGTAATACAATATCATCTGCACCGATTATACAGTCTAAGGCATCACAAACATGAACCGGATGTCTAAAAACTACCCTTTTTAAACGGTTTGTCTTAGAATCACATTCATAATTTGAAATTAACTGCATTTTAAGTCTAAATTT
>DVIU01000122.1 GCA_018711035.1 Candidatus Scatousia excrementigallinarum | reverse complement strand
CCTTTTGGGGCATTGTATTTTGCAAAAACAAACATTTGATAATCAGGATAAGTATTTATTATATTATTTATATCCTTTATATACCCTTGCTTAATTTCATCGTCGACATCACAAAACACTATCCAATCGCCGCGGCTAAGCTCCATTCCCTTATTCCTTGCCGCAGAAACACCTTTATTCTCCTGCTCTAAATAGACAAGTTTTTCATCGCGTATTGATTTTACGATATCCGCCGTATTATCCGTTGAGCCATCATTAATAACAATAACTTCAAAATTCTCTCCGTCTTGATTCAAGAGCATGTCAAGACAATTTTTAATATATTTCTCTCCGTTATAGACGGGGACAATTACACTTATACCTCCCTCCGTTAAATTATTCTTACTATTTATATACATAAATTTTCCTCCTCTTTTATAAACTACGATATCTCTATATTTACTCATTTTTTAAATAATTCTCTAACCCATTAAATTGCATTTTTGCATTTTTTACCAACATATCTTTATTAGTTTTAATACTTAAATTTTTAGTATATACATCACTATTCAAGTTTTCTATTTCGTTCAGCTTTATAACCTCTCCACTATAATCAATATCCTTTAAATAATTGTACATCTTTTCATTGTAAATAACAGGAAAAAATGGTGTATCACTTAAAATAGCAAGAATAAAACTATGATACCTTGTAGCAATCACGTAAGAGCTTTCTGCAATAGCATAAATAACATCTTCACCATTTGTTCCATCATAAAAAATTGTCGTACATTCTATGTCACATTGCTCAATTAATTTTTTTATTTGTAGAACAGCTAAATCATCGCCTTGTAGTTGACAGAAAGACACAAGTTCAATTTTATAGCCACCCAAATAAAAATATTTAGCAATTTCAGCCATTTTATTATAATACACTTCCCTGTATTGCGTTAAGCCTGCTTTTTTCGGATCAATAACCGAAAAAGTAACTTTTTTCTTTTTACTAACGCGGTTTACCAGATATGAAAAGACAACATCAGGAGCGAGCCTAACACCACTATCAGCAAACAGATTTTTTGTATAACTATCGCGAACGCAACAATCACTACATTCAGCAAAGAACTTTTTATAATACAACAAAGCACTTCCCTGTAAATTATTTGCTGCATTTGCTCCTATAACAAATACAGGAAAGGAAAATGATTTATATTTTGGAAAGTTAAAATTTTGAATTATTGAACCACCGATTATAGCAACTATATTATTTTTATATAAAAGCCTTTCAAATTTATTAAATACCCATAAATCAGGAGAACTTTGTTTCCCAAACAACTTATTCAGCCAAGAAATAAATTTTTTATATACTCTATGAAAAAAACATCTAATGAAAGGAGTATATATATTCTGGCAATCTTTGAATGTATCGCCATTTCTAGTCAAAATAATAAACTTTTCATCAGGAAAATTCTTTGCAAGACATTTTATCATCAAATCATCCCCCAAATTGTTTGCAACGAACCCCTCGATATATATTTTCTTTTTACCACCCCCCCCCCGTAATTAATTTAACTTTTTCATCTCCCATTTTCTATTATCTCCTTATATTTTTCAATAACTTCTCTTGCGTATTTTTGAGCGTCGAACATGGATTTTGCTTTTTGGGTGGCGGCTTGTCCCATTGCAAGTAAATCTTTTGAAGGCATGTCGCTCATCTTTTTTATCGCTTCCGCAAACTTTTCAGCATCTTTTGCGGGGACTATGTAACCCGTGATGCCGTCGTCGACAAACTCGGGCAGACCGCCCAAATTGCTGACTATTACCGGCTTGCCCGCAGCCATTGCTTCCATTATGGAATAAGGCCCGTTTTCGTACCACTCGCTCGGCAACACCACGCAGCGGCTGGCGTCGACTATGTCCTTTAATTCCCGACCGCTTTTGAAGCCCAGAAGCTTTATTTTGTCTGTCATTGAAAGCTCTTTTATTTTGCCTTCTATTTCTTCTTTTACAGCCCCCGTGCCGACGATATATAGTGGCAACTCGCAATTGCTCCGCGAATATGCCTCAATCAACGTAATTATTCCCTTTTCTCGGCTTAATCTTCCGAAGTACAGAATATAGTCGCCGACCTTATTCACCGCGCTATATTGCGTACCCTGCGGCAAAAAATTAGTCATGTGAACTACGGGGCAATCTGCAATTTTTGCTTCATCTATTTTGCGCTTATAAAATTCCGACGGCGTTATAATAAGATCAATTTTGCGGTAGGTCTTTTTGCGCTTATAAACGTCCGCCTCCATGGTCGCAAGCAAACTTTTAAGTCTGGAATCTTTCATGCAACTCGTCTTAAAGCAATTAATATACTTCCCGTGCAGACATTTTTCGCAAACCTCGCCGTGGTTGAGCATCTGGTAATTGGGGCAGACGCTCTTCAAATCGTGTGCGGTATATACGATGGGAATGCGGTATTTATGCGCAACGTCGACAATCGAGGCTGTGAGTTGGCTCTGGAATATGTTGAGGTGAATGATGTCGGGCTTTTCGTCGAGGATGAGTTTTTTGAATTTCTTTTTTGCCTCGCGGGAATAAAGCATTTTCAACGCCGTTTTCATGAGCTTAAATTTGCCCATAGGCGCGTTGAAATCGACGTTTTCGACAAAATATTTTTCCTGCGGGCAAGGTTTATTTTTATCGTCCTTCATTGAAAAATAAATGACGTCGTGACCGCTTTTTTCAAGCAGTTCACCCAAACCGAAATAGTAGGTTTCCGACCCGCCCTTGATGTAATGAAATTTATTGACAAGTAGAATTTTCATTTTTGCTATAATATTTTAGCCGACAATCAAATTTATTTCAACGAATAATATCCGAATTTGCAAAGGATATTTCTTATAAAAAGGCCAAATTTAGTCTTATCATATTGCATTCTTGTACTACCGGTTATTCCACTAATGATAGGATAAACCTTAAAACCGTATATTTTCAAATTATTCTCTTTTGCCAAACTATACCATAACTGTTCTATATAAAGGTATTTTCTATCTCGGACTGTTATATATTTCTCGTAATAGTTCACTCCATCACAAAAAGTCGAAAAATAATCAATTTTTGAAATTTTAAAAAATACAGTCAAAAATAGACATGGCCATGTGTTGCTTTTGAATTTTTGAATAAGTCTTCCCCGTGCATTAATACATATAGCTTCACTCACGCCTTTTCGCGCACAACGAATAATCTTATCGGAATTTTTTAACAGAACTCTGCCAGTGACTTTATAAATTTCATCGCTCTCTGCAACGGCTTTCCCGTTTCGCATGGCATAATCGACCAACAAAGCTTCGCCATAATGCTTTGGAATTATCTTCATAAAACCCAACTGCCTATCAGACAGTTTCATCGGCAGATATTCAAAGGTCTTGCCGACTGTACGCGCCATATCTTCATATTTTTTGTAATCAAACTCGTAAAGAGAATTTTCCACAAAAATTATATCGGTAAATGCAGACTCCTGAATATAAAACTTTATGGCAGAGAGATACTGGGCTAATCTCAACTGAGCATTTGTAGTTATAATTCCCTTACTATTATAAAGACTTTGAAAAACATTTGGATCTATCGTCGCCGTCATAATAAGAACATGCCTGGCGGTTTTATTATTTTTCATTGCTGAGAAAAACCTTTTCGTATTCATCTACGATATGCTGCCAGCTGTATGCCGTGGCTATTCTCGCTTTTGCCTTTGCGCCGAGAGCTTTTATCTGCTCTTCGGCCATATCGTCCGCGCTGTCGATAAGCGCCGCAAGATTTCCGTCCTGCTTGTTCCAATACAAAGCCGCGTCCTCCGCAACTTCGCGGTTAAACCCTACATCGAGGAGCAGGTTGAGATTTGTATATCCAAGCGCCTCCAACAGGCTGGGGTTAGTTCCGCCGACTTCATGACCGTGAAAATAACCGTAGGCATTTTCGCGCACCTTTTTGAGCAGCTGGTCATCGTAAAGGGTGCCGACAAATTTTATGCGCTCATCCTTATTGAACCCCGTTTTGACCTTTAATTCGTTGAGGAAATCATCCGAAACATTTGTGATGAGGGCAAAACTTTTCTTTGTTTTGCTCTTCATGAACTCACAAACCATAGTTTCGTAGTTGTTTTCGGGGACGAACCTGCCGACCACAAGATAATATTCGCGGGGTTTAAGCCCCTTCTCTTTTAGCCAGCCAAGGAAAGCCTCATCGTCGTCTTTGAGAACCGAAGGCTGTGTGTCCGCGCCGTATGCTATAAAAGTTGTCTTGGGGTTATATGCGGCATAACTTTCGCGGATATATTTTTCAATATTCTTGCTGTCACATATGAGCAGATCAGCATGCTTTACCATAAGTTTTTCGGAATACTTCCAGTACTTTCTTATGGGCGCGCTCCACTTTGCGCGCATCCATTCGTGCCCGTCGGGATTTACATACAGCACTCCGCCGAGTTTTTTAATCTGCTTTTTGTAATGGTTTATGAAGGGGCCTATACGGCACGCAAGCACGTAAAAAATAGGATGCTTTATCGAAGGACGTGCTTTGCAGTAATCTATGCAGGCTTTGAGCGCCTTCAAATCATAATAAATAGCCTTTGCAGGGCCTATTTCGGGTACTTTGACATTAAAGCATATTGCGCCGTTATATTCGTACCTTGCATTGTCAGAAGCGAGCCTTGCGACGTGGTAATGAATTTTATCGCTCACCTGATTACACGTAAGCTTTTCCACAAAAGTTTCAAAGCCGCCGTACGCCGCAGGGATGCCCTTGCTGCCGATTATAAAAACCTGTTGCTTATCGGTTGAATATTCGTCATTGCGCTTATGTTTTTCAAGCGCACGGACTTTCTTTCCTTCAATTGTAATGTAGGATGCATCATTTGACATGCTGTAACCCCTGATAGTTAAAACTTAAATGTATGGGAAAGCCCCAACCACTTCTGATCTTTTTCCGAAAGATTCAACGGCGTGCCGTCGGGGAGAGTATAACCTTCGGCGCAAGCCGACCCGTGGTAATCGCCGCATATTCCCCACTCTACCGCAATTTCGGGGTCGTTCCATGCAAGCCCGCCCTCGTCGTTGGGATGGTAAAAGTCATCGCATTTATAGCAGAATTCCGCAGTTTCAGAGCGCACCAAAAAACCGTGCGCGAAACCGCGGGGAATTAAAAACTGTTTTTTATTGCCTTCTGTAAGTTCAACGCCGTACCACTTGCCGTAAGTTTTGCTGTCTTTGCGCAAATCGACGGCGACGTCGTAAACCGCACCCTTTATGACGCGGACGAGCTTTGTCTGCGGATATTGCTTCTGGAAATGCAGACCGCGCAAAACGCCCTTTGTGCTCATGGACTGGTTGTCCTGCACAAAGGTTATGTCTATGCCCGCCTCCTCCATATCTCTCCGGCTGTAAGTTTCCATAAAATATCCGCGGTTATCGCCATGAACTGCGGGCGTTATTATGCACAGCCCCTCTATTCCGCCTACGTTTTTTTCTACCTTAATCTGTCCCATCTCAGAATTCAATCTCCTTTAAATATCTTGAAAGCGCATCCTGCCAGGTAGGCAGAGGTCTGAAACCGTTTTCAACCAGCTTGCTCTTATCGAGCCTGCTGTTGAATGGACGCGCCGCCTTGGATAAGCCATATTCTGCGGTCGTCACTGGAATTACCTTTGTGGAATAGCCCGCCTGCCTGTAAATTTCGCAGGTGAAGTCGTACCAGCTTATATAGCCCCCCTCATTGGTGGCGTGATAGTAGCCGTATTTATCGCTTTCAACCATATCGACGAGCAGCCGCGCGAGGTCGTATGTGTAAGTGGGCGTGCCAACCTGGTCGTTTACGACGCGCACAGTGTCGTGCGTTTTGCCGACGTTGAGCATGGTCTTTATAAAATTTTTGCCGTTGACGCCGAACACCCATGCTATGCGCACGATGAAATATTTTTCGAGTAGCTGCGCGACGGCGAGCTCGCCTTCAAGCTTGGTCTGCCCGTACACGTTGAGCGGCTTATAGTCCTTGCAATCGGGCTCCCACGGTTTGGTTCCCTGACCGTCGAACACGTAGTCTGTAGAGATATAAACCATTTTACACCCAAGTTTTTTGCATACTTCGGCGATATTTCGCGTTCCGCCCGCATTTATTGCGCGCACCTTTGGGATGTTAGCCCCATCTTCCGCCGCGTCGACAGCTGTCCACGCCGCGCAATGCACGACCGCGTCGGGATTGACCTCGGTTATGACAGAATTGACTTTTTCTGCATCGGTTATATCCATTTCCGCGATGTCCACGCCGACCGCCGTATGTCCGCGTTTTTCGAGTTCGTTTACGACGTCAAACCCGAGTTGTCCCTTAACACCTGTCACCAAAACTTTCATTATACTTACCTTAAATCTACTTATATTAATTTTATAATTTCATCCTTATATTCCAACATGGATATATCATATATATCATGATAATCATTTTTATAAAATCCTTCTAAATTTCGCTTATCATTACTACCCATATCTGCTTTACCAATCGCTCTACGCTTAATCCACTCATTTTTGCTTTTAGTAAAATAATGATTAAATCTAATCAACCCAAATTTTTTAATATTACTATACGCTCCTTTAAAAGGGATTAAATCTTGATTAACGCTATAATATCCATATCTATATATTGGAAAATGGGGCGATGCAAAATATTTTACCAATCTTGGCGATATAATGGATTTTACTATATCATTACCCTCTTTCTCATAATTGATTCGTTTACCATCCGATCCCCTATCAGTTTTCTCATCATCAGCAGCCCTCCACACATAGTTTTCAGAAACCAACCCATCAGGCTTATCAATATATCCCGAGGAACCAAATAAACACCAATTAAATCCTACGCCGCCAATATTTCCATTCGCCTTAAAATATTTATCTAATAATTGAGTAATATTAACACCTTTAATCTTAGGCATAAGAAACTCATCACAATCAAAGAACGCCATATACTTGCACTTAGCACCATATTTGTGTAAAGCATCATTATACGCATCACATTGACGCCTTTCACCATGTATTACTTCGTATACTACAAAACCACTTTCTATAAAGTCCGATATTTTATCCCTCATATTATCAGCGCTGTTATTATCGTAAAGATATATAATAGAAACACCTATTATCTTATGAAAAACAACCCACTCGCGAATATATTCGGACTCATTCTTGGCAATAGCAACAACTGCGAGATTGTAATCATATGTTCTCCTCATTTGATTACCCTTTATCTTACCATATAAACAAGCTACACCCCCAAAAATAAAATTCAAAACTGGTGAAATAAAATTTATAAACCTTATTGAAGTTTTTGATAATTTTAACTTTTGGCACCAAGATTGCCAATCTGGAGATAAAATATTAAATATACCCCCCCCCGTTTGTTTATTTACACTATTTAATGTGACGCTATTATTTATTTGAATGTTATTTGAATTTTCCAATTTCTCGCCTCCGAAATTTTCTCTTAATATATATCAAAACAACAAACCACTAAAATATACCGCGTATATTTAAAATATAAAATTCGAACTACCCCCTGACGCCCGTCACCAAAACTTTCATTTTATTCATACCTTATCTGATTTAATATCAAACACTTATAAATCTATATTGTAAATATATTTTCTAAATCATCATCTTTTTAATAATTTATAAAATTTATCCATAAGAATTGCACAACCATAAAGATGACACCTTATCAGATTCATTGCTATTTTTTCTCTCAACGACCACGCTGTATTAGTATGAGTAAAATCCACCTTAACCTCTTTATCTGGTTTGGCAGCGATTTCTTTAAGCTCACGCCTTTTAGCTGAAAAATTATTTTTATTTTTCACACTACAAACCGAGGTATAACCACCCCTCAAAGCGCTTGTATATAAAAAATTTTTAAACAGTTTCAAATTAGAATTATCTATATTGAGCCCCACAGCTTTATCATACAACCATGCATTAAGAGCCGAACGTTTTTCTTGGAAGTTTTGGATATATTTCGATGTATGAGATTCAGAAGTTTCAATTATATACCACTTATAAAAAGCAACATCGCTTGTTACAATCTTATTGGCGGCACAAAGACATTGTACCATAAAAATAAAATCATCCTCAAAATCGACAAAACTGAAAAAAGATATTCTATTTCTTTTAAGAAAATCCAAATTATAGATGCAATTCCATACCGTAGGACTTATAAATTTGACATTATGCTTAACAAGTATCTCCTTGCATGGAGCACAGTGAGTAGTCATAAAATCAGCAGCTATACGTTTTAAATCGCCCCCCTCTATAACAGACTTGCCATAAATATTTCCGCATTTTCTCTCAATCTGGTTATTAACAATACAATGGTCTGCGACCAAAAAATCCGCATTATTGTTCTCTAATAGTTCTAAATTTTTTAATAACAAATCTACATCTATGCGATCGTCCTGATCCATAAAAACAATATATTTACTATCGGCGAGTTTAAGTCCTGCATTTCTTGCACTTGCAATCCCACCATTTTCCTTGTGAAGCACATGGATATTTTTATAGTAACTACTTTTTTCTGTTAAATAGCGATAGCTGTCGTCTTTTGACCCGTCATCTATAAAAATTAAACTATTTTCTGCATTTTGCAAAAAATCTTTAAAATTATTAAATATATTGTCTATATAATTCCTTCCATTATAAATAGGAATTACTATCGATATCGCCCCTCCCCCGGTTTGTTTATTTATACTATTTAATACATCCATATTATTTATTTGCGAGTTATCGAGATTTTCCATTTTTTCTCCAAAATTTTTCTCTATTTATATTTTCCCAAAAGCGTACGCGTTACGTAGGCATGCAAATATATCAGATTATCTACAAAAATTGTTTGAATACCGCGTGCATGCACGTAAAAGTTTACGAATTTTCCTTATTATCAGGAGCTATCTTTTTATCAAACTTTTTACTTCGTATCTTCTGATAATATTTCCCGAGCAATTTAACCGCAAAATCAATTCCTTTTTTAACAAACGGCAAACATATCATCAATATAACAAGCAAAACAACTGACATAACCATATAAGCAGCCCATCCACCGCCAAGAGCATTTATCATTCCTGTCATTTCAATAACCCTGAATGCCACCATATGCGAAAGGTATATTTCCATGCTTATATCGCTTACAAATTTAACGCCCTTATTGCAAAAAACCTTATTTGTTGCTGCTACAGCATAAATAAGCCAGAATG